>CAYIHW010000027.1:0-15033 GCA_964363335.1 uncultured Candidatus Saccharibacteria bacterium | reverse complement strand
TTGCAGGATTTTAGCGCGCTACTCAACCAACAGCTCATTCACCCGGCAGAGGCCAAAGTGGACGCGGAAAATTTTGCGGAATTAATTAAGTTAATTGCCAGCGGAAAAATTTCCGGCAGCGCGGCCAAACAGGTGTTTAAAGTTATGTTTGATGCCGGCGGAGACCCGAGTAATATTGTGGAAGACTTGGGGCTGACTCAAGTTTCCGACGAAGGCGCGATCTCCGAGGCACTGGATAAAGTAATATCGGCCAATGCAAAAGCTGTTGCCGATTATAAAGCGGGTATGCAAAAAAGTTTTGGGTTTTTAGTGGGCATGGCCATGAAAGAACTTAAAGGTAAAGGCAACCCACAAATGATTAATGAACTGTTTAAAAAGAAGTTGCAATAGGACAAATAAGACTCATAAGTCCAAATACGACTAATAAAAAAAGTGAACGCCGCCCTGAGACAGTCTCAGGACGGCGTTTTGCTATTTGTGTGGCTTGCGAACGACGGGACCTGGTGGCCTGAGGTTTGGTTTGTTCCAAAAAGTTCGTCGCATTTTAAGTTCATATTCACGTAAAATGCGACGAAATGACCGAGGGACAAAAAAAGTATTTTGAAAATGACATGATTTTAACGGCCGTTAAAATCATGTCAGCTGAATGTTTTTTGAAAAATTAGTAATAATAAATGACAAAAACAAAACACCGGCGTTGTCCTTTAAGGGGACATTGCCGGCGTTAGTGTGCTCATCTCACGCCACAATTGGCGTGAGGAATAGGAGAAGAAAGGCAGTGTTACCTGCCCGGAACGACGGCGAGAGCGCCGATGAAGGCGTTCTCACCGGCGTCGTAATAGATGCCAAGTTTCTTGGTACCCGGGGTGTAGCGAAGGATTTTCGCTTGCCCGGACACGAAGTAGATTGAGTTGGTGCCCGTCGCGACCCGGTTTAGGTCCATATTGGATTGGACGTTGAGTCCATCCAACACAACCGTTTGGCTCGGCTCGGCTTGGCCGTAGCCAAAACCGATTTCCATCAACTTCCCGGGCAGAACCGAGATTGGGGCGCCGGTGGAGCACATGGGCTCGTTGCACGGCGGATAAATCTGCTCCGTGGCCAAGACCACGTAGAGTTTTTCGCCCACGGCAACCGCGCCGACCGGATATTGTTCCAGTTTGATGTGACGCTCTTCGCGGTGCCCCGCGAAGTCTATTTGGCGCGAAACGGCGACAGTTTTGTTGAAGCCGTAAGCACAAACGCCAATACTCTGCGCGTTCGTGGCCGACGAGGTGCAAAAGTCGGCATTGGCTATCGGCATGGGCATCGACGTGTAGAAGTAATCGTCGGTCCACAGAAAAAGGCGGATTTTCACGACTTCCCACCTGTCAGTTAGAGTGAAGCCCTCGCCCTGCTTGTTTTGGATCCGGCCGTTGCCGGGGACCAGCCATGTCCATGTTAACTTCGGCGTGAACCACCGGAGTCGTCCTGACGACGAGTATGTCAGAAAGTTTCGCTCGTCACCGAGCAAGATTTGCCGCGTCGACGGCGCCCAGATGGACGCCGTGGCGTTGACCATGCCGGTGTAGTCCGCGCACAGGGTGCGGACTTGGCTGGTGTTCCACTCGGCCACCAGCACCTTGTCAGCGCTGGGATCGCACACTGCTGCCGGAGCGGAGACTGTCGGCGGCTGGGGCGGGTTGGTAGTTTGAGCGCTGGCGGCCGCGAAGGTCGCCAGAAAAATAATCGCGATAGAGAGCGTACGAAACATTTTCGTAGCTCCTTTCTTGCCGGTGTTGCCGGCGGTGTGTGCGCCAATGGAACTCACGTGTTGTTCCCTTGGGCAAACAGAGTACAAAACTTTTATGGATTCCGGCACTAAAGGCCGGAATGACACAATTATTTTATACGCAATTTGCCCAAGGAAAATTTTCTTCTCCTTTAAATATCCTCCTACGGACATAAAAAGATCAGCATTTCAATTAAAGAAATGACCTTAAATTATACACCTTTTTGAGGATTTTGTCAAGAGTAATAATAAAAAAAGCCCTTAAATAAGGGCAGAAGAGCAAATTATAATAAAATAAATAGGCCAAATAGGACTAGTAAGTCCTATGGGTCTTATGTTTTTAGAAATTTGTTTGTGAGTTTAACCGCTTTGTTTATGTCTGGCTTAATCCAAATTATTTCCTGATTTTTTTTCCACCAAGTCATTTGGCGTTTGCTGTAATGTTTTATGGCAAAGGAAAGTTGGGTGACAAATTCTTCGTGGGTGATTTTTTTTTGCAAAAAAAGCGAAATAAATTTATATTCCAAACCAAAGCTTTCCAGGCGCTTCCAGCTTAACGCGGACTGACGCGGAGCTTTACGCGGACTGACGCGGAAGCCGTCGTGAAGTTTTTTAACTTCCTTAATCATTCCTTGTTTAATTCTTTGTTTAAGACGCCCATCAATTTTTTTGTATAAAGTTTTTTGGGGGAGAGTGAGGCCGAGCCATAAGGCGGAGTAATTTTTTGTCCCAACCTCTCTGTCCGCCAAGGCGGACATCTCCCCTCGCCAGGGGAGAAGGGGGACAGGGCGACCTGTTGAGATAACTATTTCCAGGGCACGGATTAGGCGGCGTTTATTAAATTTATCTATCGTAGAAGCGCGGGTTGGGTCAAGTTTCGTTAACCGTCTAAATAATGCGTCAGCTGACTGTTTTTCCAGTTTTGCCCGCAATTTTAAATTCGGTTTGACTTCCGGGATATTTTGATTGTAAACAACCGCGTCTATCCAGTGCATGGTGCCGCCGCAAAGAATCGGCAGATTCCCGCGTTTAATAATTTCCACAATTTTTTTACGCGCCGCGGTTTGAAAGCGGCCTGCGGAGTATTGGCGCGTGGGGTTTTGGAAATCTATTAAGTGATGGGGGATGGATTTGTAAAAATAAGTTTTTTGTTTAAGGGACCCCTCTCTCCGCTCGGGATGGCCGGCCATCCAATGACCGGCCACCTTGCCCGTGCCTAAATCCAGACGGCGATAAATTTGCCGGCTGTCGCCGGAAATTATTTCACCGTGGAATTTTTTGGCTAATTGGACAGCTAGCTCAGATTTGCCGGAGGAAGTTGGGCCGACAATGACAATTATCCTTAATCCTTTATCTTTAATCTTTGATAGGGGCATTATCTTGAAGTTAGTTTTTTGCCGGCATGGGGCTTTAAGGTAAGCAAAGAGCGGCCATGGATTTGCATCCGCGGGCGTTTTTTAATTTCGCGTTTTTTGGCTTTGGTGATGGGTTCACCGATGATTACTTTTCGCATCTTAAGTGATATTTCTTTGAGATTGTTTGCCAGCTCGAGCTTTGGTCAAAGTGGCCTCAACATTATGATATTAATCTTTGTCCAGTGAGTGAAATTTGATTGCTGTCAAACAAGCTCTCAAAGAAGCTCTACTGGGCATAAAATATGATATAATTATAGGTACATTATAGCATTAAAGAAATAGTTGCAAACCCCATTATTAATACCATGTTTGCCATTATTTTCAGAAAGGATGCAAAATGGCAAAATCTAATGGAATGAAAAAAACAATTATTATCTTAGCGGCGGTGCTTTTGTTGGGCGGCGGGGGTTATTATTTGTATCAAAAAAATTTGGCCCAGGCTCCAACTGTGCCGGAAGGAGATCAGCAAAATATAAATAATCAGCAAGCAACTCAGCCTCAGCCGGAACAGCCAAGCCAGGAAGCTCCAAAGCCCACTGGCGCGACAACGACCAAAAATAATACCGCCAGTCCGGATTATGCGCCCGGGCGCTTTAGCAGTGGTGAAGGAGACGCGACCGCGCCGGATATTCAGGTCTGGCAAATAGATTATGACGGGATGCAGTTTACCCCAAAGACTTTAAATATTAAAGTCGGGGACTACGTAATTTTTAAAAATAACAGCACAGATGGCTTTTGGCCGGCTTCCGACCCGCACCCACAGCATACCGGATACCCTGGTTTTGACGCGGGCAAGGCCATTGACGCGGGCAGTAAATATCAGTTTCAGTTTAACAATGCCGGTGCTTGGGGCTTTCATAATCACTTAAATCCTGGTGCCACCGGCACAGTGAACGTGTTGCGCTGACAATTTGGCATAAGAGGCTGAAAATGTTATGATAAATTACAGATATGGGTAAAACTTTCCAAATTTTCGGCCACGAAACCATAAAAAATATTTTGGACAAACAGCTTAACGCCGGAGTTTTTCCGCACGCTTATTTGTTTGTCGGTCCGCAAGGGGTTGGGAAGAAAGCGCTTGCTTTGGAGCTGGCTCAGGAAATATTAGGTGCTAAAAATATTGTCGGGCATCCGGATTTTTTATTGTTGGATATAGAAGGAGAAATTACTATGGAGCCGGCATTGGAATTTATTAGCCGGTTAAGCC
Organism: uncultured Candidatus Saccharibacteria bacterium; assembly: GCA_964363335.1. Classification (GTDB taxonomy): domain Bacteria; phylum Patescibacteriota; class Doudnabacteria; order UBA920; family UBA920; genus PALSA-1336. Next base: position 10,640 of record CAYIHW010000027.1, on the reverse strand, counting down.
TAAAGCCGTTTATTGGCAAATATAAGGTGGCCATAATTAATAACGCCGAGAATTTAAACCAACAAAGCGGAAACGCCTTGTTAAAAACTTTGGAAGAAGCATCGGAGAGCACTATAATTATTTTAGTGGCCGGTTACGGCAAACTCCTCACGACTATTATTTCCCGCTGTCAAACTTTTAATTTCCACGGGTTTTCCAAAGAGGAATTGGTAAAGTATTCCGCCGATTTGGGTTTGGTTGTTAATGAACAAATGATAGATTTAAGCTTTGGCAGTTTTGGGCGCCTTAAACAGCTTTCGGAAGATAAAGATTTTTTTGCTTTTCAGAAAAATGCCATTACCGAATTTATGGAGCTAAATAAATCTTTTGTCGGGCAAAAACTGGCTCAAGTGGCCAAGTTTGCGGAACTGGAGGAAGAAGATTTAACCAGCACGCTAAACTGTTGGATGTTTTGGCAATATGAAAAATTAAATCAGAACCCCGAAAATTTCAGCAAAGTGGCGGCGGTGGCCGAGGCGTTGTTAGATTTAAAAAGGAATTTTAATAAAAAGTTAGTGCTGCAAAGTTTATTTTTAAAAATATAGTTCACAGATACGCTGATTACACGGATGGCGCGGATTCTAAGCAACAAGTCTATTAATTAATTTTGGTAATTATTGCCGAAAGATTAATATCATCAGCGGCTAATTAATTAAAAAGTATGGAAAACAAAAAATATTTACTGGCGTTAGCGATTGTATTTTTGGCCGCGGCGTGCAATCCGTTTACCAAAACTTTGCCGGGCGGGGTTTTAAAGAGTGTTAACGGCGGTGCGGATTGGCAGTTTGCCAACAGGATTTCAACCAGCACGACTGCCAGCTTAGCCTCATTAAATATTGCTAAATTAGCTTTTAGCCCGCAAAGCCGGGAAGTTCTTTTTATGGGTAGTTATACCGGCGGTTTGTATAAATCTACCGATGCCGGCAATTCTTGGAAAAATATTTTATCTAAAATTTATGTATATGATTTTGTGGTCAGTCCTTATGACGTGAATATAATTTACGCGGCTGGTTTTTACGCCGATCACGGCCGGGTGCTTAAAACCACAGACGGCGGAGCCAGCTGGAACCAAGTTTACAACGAAGAGAGCGCGGCCAATGCGGTTCGGGCGATTGCCATTAACCCGAACAATCCGAGCCAGTTGGTTATTGGAATGACTTCCGGCAGTGTGGTAAAAAGCGCGGATGGCGGAATCTCCTGGCAGTTAGCCAATAATTTTAGCGACCGAATTAACCGTGTGTTGTGGCAAAATGGGAACGTCTACGTGTTAAATAAGACCAAGGGACTGTTTAAATCCAGCGGATTTGCGGATAATTTTACGGACATAACGGAAAGTTTAAGTAAAACTTTTAGTCTAAATAATACAACTTACAATAAAGACACCATAGATTCCTTTTCGCAAGTCTTTGTGGATTTTTCTACGCCGGCTTTAATTTATGTTACAACCAACAAGGGGGTATTTAAAACGGTTGATGAAGGCAAAACTTGGGAAAAGCAAAACTTGCCGGTTAAACCCGACGAAAGCGAGGCCAAGGCTATTAGCATAGCGCCCAGTAGCAGTAACATTGTGTACTCCAGCGTCGGCGCTACTATATATAAATCGACAGATGGAGGGGTTACCTGGCAAACGCAAAGCATAACTTCTGCCGGATTTATTAACTATATTTTAATAGACCCGCAGTTGCCGCAGATTGTGTACGCGGGAATATATGTTGTGCAAGAGTAGGGAGGGGGAGTAACGATAACTAGAACAATAATAATAACTAGAACAATTAACATCATAATCTCTACTAAATACGAAATAGTACTAAAAGTACTAAATCTAGATTTCGTAACTTTCGTACTTTTTAGTATTTAGTAGAAAATATAAATATATGATAGAACAAATATTGAATACGCATAAAGAAGCCTTTGAAAAAGCTATGAACCATTTTTTGCACGAGTTGTCCGGCGTGCGGACCGGCCGGGCGAACCCCGCGTTGCTTAATTCTGTTACTGTGGAATCTTACGGCGCAAAGGCGCCGCTTGAGCACGTGGCCTCCATAACCGTGTCCGATGCCAAAACTTTGGTAATTTCTCCGTGGGACAAAAGCCAAATTCAGGCTATTGAAAAAGGCATTCAAATGGCTAACTTAGGGTTTAATCCTTCCAATGACGGTGTGGTCGTGCGCATTACTTTGCCGGCATTAAACGAAGAACGCAGAAAAGAAATGGCTAAGTTGGTCAGCCAGCTGGCGGAAAAAGGGAAAATTGGCATTCGCAATGTCCGGGAAATTGTCCATAAAGAAATGAAAAAAGCGGAAAGCGGCAAAGTAATCAGCAGAGATGATATGCAGATTGGACAAAAAAAATTACAGGAAGTGGTAGACAAATACAACGAGGAAATTAAAAGACACGCGGAAGCCAAGGAAAAAGAAATTTTAACAGTTTAATTGTCCACAGATAACAAATAACACAAATTCACAGATTATATGCCAGACGAGTCAACATATGATTTAAGTCACGAAGTTATTGGTGTTTTGTATGCGGTTTATAACGAGCTTGGATTTGGCTATCAGGAAAAATACTATTTATAGAGGAATAAAAATTAAGCTTATAGAAAAGAGGCTAAAAGTTACTGAGCAATTGGCGCACACGTTGAAAATATCAGACAAACCCATCGGCAGATATTTCTTGGATTTTTTAATTGAAAATGAAAAAGATAAATTAATTTTAGAATTAAAAATCGCGGAAAAAGTTTACCCTCAACATATTCGTCAAGTGCTTGCTTATTTGAAAGCACATAATTTAAAATATGGGCTAATTGGGGTATATAGTACACACGGAGTTATTATTAAAAGAGTTGCAAACTAAATTTTGATGCGCAATCTGTGAATCTGTGGGATTTGTGCATCTGTGGATAATATAATATGATCATAACAATACTTATTTTCATCGTTGTCTTGGGTGTCTTGGTTTTTGTTCACGAATTCGGTCACTTCATAGTGGCTAAAAAAAGCGGGATGCAAGTGGAAGAGTTTGGGTTTGGATTTCCGCCCCGCATTGCCGGAGTGCAAAAAGTAGATGGGAAGTGGAAATGGATTTGGGGACATAAACCGGGTTTGGATGGAAGTAAAACGGTTTACTCTATTAATGCCATCCCTTTGGGCGGCTTTGTTAGAATTTTAGGAGAGAATAACGAAAGCGCCGAACATCCCGGCAGTTTTATTAACAAAGGGTTTTGGCCGCGATTTTTAACTCTTATCGCCGGCGTGGTCATGAATGTAATTTTAGCCTGGGCTCTTTTATCTGTCGGCTATGGCATTGGCTTGCCGGTAGCGGTAACTAATGTTAGCGACGTTCCTAAAAATGCCATGTTTACCGGCCAGCAAATTGCAATTTTGGAAGTAGTAAAAGATTTGCCGGCAGACAAGGCCGGAATAAAAACTAACGATGTCGTTCTGGCCATTGACGGCCAAGAGTTTTCCGCGGTGCCGGACATACAGGCCTATGTTAAAGCCCATGCCGGAACCCCGGTGGAATTTTCTCTTTTAAGGCAAAAAGAAAATATAAAAGTTTCGGTTGTGCCAAATGCCAATCCGCCCCAAGGCGAAGGCCCGACGGGCGTTGCCTTGTCTTTGGTTGGCAAGCTAAAATATCCTGTACATGTGGCTGTTTGGGAAGGCGGAAAAACCACAATTTCCGGCCTGAAAAATATTGTAAGCGGTTTATATGGTTTAATTATTAGCCGTACTGGTTTTGCCAATTTAGGCGGACCGGTAAAAATTGCCAAACTAACAGGCGAGGTTGCGGGTATGGGGTTTATTTATCTCTTGCAGTTTACGGCTTTTTTGTCCTTAAACTTAGCGGTGCTGAATATTTTGCCTTTCCCGGCGCTTGACGGCGGGCGTGTAGTATTTTTACTGATAGAAAAAGTCCGCGGAAAAAAGAATAACCAAAAATTTGAGCAAATAGTAAATGTGGCCGGATTTGTGTTCTTACTCCTGTTAATGGTGGTGGTTACAATTAATGATGTAATAAAGAAATAACAAGGTGTTCCATCCCGAGCTTGTCGAGGGATCTGTAAAAATATATGCACGATCAGTATTATGTATATATTATGGCAAGTTTGAGCGGCGTGTTATATATTGGTTTTACCTCAAATTTAAAGAAAAGGGTATTTGAACATAAGAATGATGCAACTGAAGGATTCACAAAAAAATATCGATGTCATAAATTAGTTTATTATGAGTTGGGTGATAGCTTTGAAGGAGTTTTGGCAAGAGAAAAGCAGTTAAAGAATTGGCGTCGCGAAAAGAAAATTTGGTTAATTGAAAAAATGAATGCCTGTTGGAGAGACTTATCAGATAGTTTGGGGGTATAAATAAATTACAGATCCCTCCACTTACCCTCGGTTGCACTCGGGTTCGGTCGGGATGGAAACAATAATCGAACGTTTTTTACCGGAAGATATTAGTATTTAAATAAAGAAATATATGTGGGGATCTGAATTAGGAAAAATTAAGCAGGGCGAGCAGGACACAGCTTTTGGTAAAGCGGCAAATCCTGAGGCGCAAGTTATCAATCAGCCGGCGGTAGATCAGCCGAAAGTTTCTGAGCATGAAGCGCTCTTGTTGAAACGAGCTGAAAAAACAAGACAAGTTTCTATAAAAAAGGAAAAACATAAAAAAAGAAGAAAAATTTACGAAAAGAGTTTTGATGAGTTGTTTGGTGAAATGATTTTAGACCCAAACGAAAGTCCGGAAATGCAAGTCTATAAAAAAGAATTGCACGAAGTTTTAAAGAATGCTTGGGAGGCTACCGGGGTACTGCAACCTCATTTTAAGGAAGTTTTGTACTTGTATTTTTTTAAAGGGAAAGATGTAAATCAAATTGCCAAGACTTGCAAATTAAGTAGCCGTGAAATTTCTCATTATCTTGAAGATGCTTTGGGCAATTTGAGACATTCCACGCATTTTGAGGAGCTGTATTCTAAAAATAAGCTAGGTAAAGGGAATTTTGAAATTAATTAATTAGGATTATGAGACAATCAAAATATTTTTTAAAAACATCTAAAACCACCTCGGCTGATGATGTGTCGGTAAATGCCAGACTCTTGGAGCAGGGCGGGTTTGTGCAGAAGGTTTTGGCCGGAGTGTATAATTATTTGCCTTTGGGTCAACGGGTTTTAACAAAAATTGAAAATATTGTGCGGGCGGAAATGGACAAGATTGGCAATGAAATGTTTATGCCAGTGCTACACCCCAAAGAAAATTGGGAAAAGACCGGTCGCTGGGGAACTTTAGATGTGTTGTTTAAAGTAAAATCTCAACACGGCAGTGAATACGCGTTAGGGCCAACGCACGAAGAAATTGTTACTCCTTCCGCACAACCGATTATTAACAGCTATAAAGATTTGCCGTTGGCGGTCTATCAAATTCAGACCAAATTCCGCGACGAACCGCGGGCAAAGAGTGGCCTTATGCGTGGTCGGGAATTTCGCATGAAAGATTTGTATAGTTTTCATGCCACCGCCGAAGATTTGGAAGAATATTATAACCAAAAAGCCATTCCGGCTTACGAACGGATTTATAAATCTTTGGGTGTTAATGCCTTGCTGACCGAAGCCTCGGGTGGAACTTTTTCCAAATATTCTCACGAGTACCAAGTAGAAATTGAAAACGGCGAAGATACAATCTACATTTGCGAAAAATGTGGTATTGCGAAGAATAAAGAAATTTTTGAAGACGGCGCTTTATGCACTAACTGTGGGGTTACTACCTGGCGAGAAACCAAAGCCTCGGAAGTGGGTAATATTTTCAAACTCCAAGATAAATATTCCTCGGCATTTAATTTACAGTTTACAGATAATCAAGGCGCTAAAAAAACTGTAATTATGGGCTGTTACGGAATTGGGACATCTCGGCTTATGGGCGTAATTGTGGAAAAATTCCACGACGATAAGGGGATTATTTGGCCCGAGAGCGTGGCCCCGTTTAATGTCCATTTATTAGCCCTTAAAGGCGTGGAAAAAGAAGCCGACCAAATCTATGAGGATTTACTAAAGCGGGGCGTTGAGGTATTATATGATGACAGGGAAACCAGCGCCGGCGTGAAGTTCGCGGATAGTGACTTGATCGGTATTCCATACCGGGCGCTGGTTTCGCCAAAAACCGTAGCGACAGCAAGCGTGGAAGTAAAAAAACGGAGCGAATCGGAGGCTCGGCTTGTCAGAATTTCGGATTTAGCCGATTTAATAAAATAAAATTAATTTTCCGCCTGCCGTTATCTATAATTGAAAGCAAAGGCAAGCGGGCAAAAATCAAAATTACAATTAGAAATGCAAAGTTGTTATGCATTTTTAATTTTGTATTGTCATTTTTAATTCGGATTTTTTGATATGATTTTCGACAAATTTTACCAGCGTTTTTCTAAAGATATCGGCATAGATTTAGGCACAGCCAATACCTTGGTTTATGTAAAAGGCAAGGGGATTGTAATTAACGAGCCATCTGTGGTGGCGGTAAACCAGCGCACCAAGCAAATTTTGGCCATTGGCAGTGAAGCGCGCAGTATGGTTGGCCGCACGCCGCCGCATATTGTGGCTACTCGCCCACTGGTGGATGGCGTTATTTCCGACTTTGAAGTAACCGAAGCCATGCTGAGGTATTTTATTGATAAGGTGCATACGCACACGTATGCGTTTTTGCGTCGCCCGCGCGTGGTTATTGGCATCCCTTCCGGCGTAACCGACGTGGAGCGCAGAGCGGTGCAAGACGCGGCTATTAATGCCGGCGCGTCCCATGCTTATTTAATCGAGGAACCGATGGCCGCGGCAATTGGCAGTAGGCTAAACGTACAAGACGCTTCCGGCAGTATGATAGTGGACATTGGCGGCGGGACCACGGAAATCGCGGTGATTTCTTTAGGCGGAATTGTAATTTCCAAAAGCATTCGGGTTGCCGGTGACGAGATGAATGAAAATATTATTCAGTACGCGCGCGATAATTTTAATCTTCTGCTTGGCGAGCGCACAGCCGAGGACGTAAAAATTAGAATTGGCAGTGCCTATCCTTTACCGGAACCGCTTTACGCGAAAATGCGCGGGCGCGACTTGGTTTCCGGGCTTCCTAAAGAGGTGACTATTTCAGACACGCAAGTTAGGGAAGCTTTAATGCACAGCTTAAGAGTAATAGTAAACAGCATAACCAGCGTTATTGAAGAAATTCCGCCGGAGTTAATTTCCGATATAATGAGCAAGGGGATTGTTTTAGCCGGCGGCGGAGCTCTCTTGCGAGGCTTGGATAAGTTAGTTGCGGAAGCGTCCGCAATGCCGGTTTCGGTTGCCGAAGATCCACTGACTTGTGTAGCCCGCGGCACGGGCGTGGTGGTGGAAGATTTGGAAGTGCTTAAAGATGTCCTGGTTCCATCCGAGCCGGGCAGAATACCGAGGTAGATTATCATTTATCTTTAATCCTTTATCCGTTACCCCGCATGAGTCAGCGTTAAGGATAAAAGATTGCTTTATATGCGTTTTATTTATACCAAAGCATTTGCTATTTTTGCCGCATTTTTACTCGCGGCCGTGTTTTTGGTATTTATGCAAACCAGAGGTTGGCTTGATCCGGTTCGGGTAACGGTTCTTAACTCTCCCAGATCAGCGGCATATTTATTTAAAAGCGTAGTTGTTCCGGTAAAAAGTTTTTTTACCACTATTTATCAGTTAAAAAAAATTACTCAAGAGAATGCACGGCTTGCATCTCGGGTAGCCGGACTAGAGCGGGATTTGGTATTATTTAATCAGCAAGCCAGAGAGAACGATGCTTTGCGCAAAGAACTGGGTTTTATAAAAAACAGCAAACTTCAACTGGTTTCTTGCAGTGTGTTGTCGCGCAATTTGTTTGGTTCTTCGGACGCTTTGGTGCTTAATTGCGGCACTGCTGACGGCGTGTCAGAAGGGCAGGCAATAATTTCCCAAGGGTATATGGTCGGGAAAGTAACTTACGCCGGAAAAAATTCCAGCACAGTTTTATTAATTATCAGTTCGCAGTTTTCTTCCGATGCCAAAGTCAGTCAAACATCCGACACTGGTATTGTCCGCGGATCTTTTGGCAGCGGATTTATTTTGGATCAAATTCCCCAGACTTCGGACTTGCGTCCAGGTTGGCTCGTCGTTACAGCCGGAATTAATGACAAAATTCCAAAAAATATTTTAATTGGTGAGATTAGAGACTTATTGTCCGGCAGTAATGATTTGTTTAAAAGAGCAGCGGTTATCAGCCCGATAGATTTTAAAAATTTGGATTTTGTTTTTGCTGTTAAGTAATACCGCGGAAAGACGCAGTTTTCAGCGTTAGTCCGCGTTAATCTCCGCGTATGTCAGCGTATATATGAACCCAGTATATCAACCTCCCATATATTCTGTTATTATTAATTTATAGTAATGGGAAAACTATTAGCAGATTTTCACTATCAAATAACTTAACACCCCAATAGCAGAACCTGACAAAAGCCATTAAACTATTTTAGTTTAATAATAATTGAGTCTTAAGAATTAATTTTATACATTCCTATACAGTCAAAATGGCTTTTGGAATGGGAGGTTGTATTACCGGGTGAAGTATCTTATCTACACCATTGCAATAATTCTGTTGTTCGGTATTAATTTAGGTTTGTTTGGTAACTTGCCTTTTTTTGGTAAAACACCGAGCTTACTTTTCTTATTAACAATTTACTTTGCCTTAGAAAAAAAAGATCTCGACTTTTTTTTTATTGCTTTTGTGAGTGGGGTATTTTTGGATTTTTTTTCCGCCCATTTTTTTGGCGCCTACACTATGTCTTTACTGGTTTTAGCCGCGGGATTACATCTCTTTACCCAAAATTTTATATTGCAAGAATTAAATTGGAAATTTTTAATTGGGGTACTTTTAGGTTCATTGGCTTTACTACAGACTTTTTTGTGGCTGTATGCGTTATCCGTTTCAAGTATGCATTTGGCTCAGGAAACTGAAAGTTTGGGAATATATTTTAATGGTTTTGCCGGAAGTTTTTTTTATAATTTATTTCTAATGTACCCAGTATATTTTTTTTACGGGTATTTAAGAAAATTAGTGGATTATATAACCGTCAGGAGACGCAGTTTGGTGAGGTAGAAATTTAGGTTTGCATTAGACTTGTTGCTTAATAATTTTTCGCCCAAAATGTGCTTTTTCGCCAAAACCTTGTCAAAAATTTCTCCGCTTAACTATGGTTAAACATCAAAATTTGTTAACTGCGGTTTTGTCAGAAATATCATATTTTGCATCAAAAAATTATTAAGCAACAAGTCTATTATATATAAATAAATGAAAAATCCTTTCGAAATTTATACCAGTTTTAATTCTGACAAATCCGGCCGGACGCTGGATTGGGAGGAATCGGCCGTGGATATGGAGAGCTCCGTGGAAGAACTGCACGATTCTGATCGCGCGGCGCCAAATTTTAAATGGCTGTCGTTGTTTTTGTTTTTTTCGTTTGTAATTTTTGGAGCGAGAATTTTTTATTTGCAAATAATCAAAGGCGAAAGCTTTCGTGTTTTGTCCGAAAACAACCGGGTCAGAAGCCAAAGTCTGCTCGCTCCCAGGGGCCTGATTTTAGATCGGAATCAAAGGACTTTGGCGCAAAACACCGCCAGTTTTAATTTGGTGGCCGTGCCGTTTGATTTGCCCAAAAACCCGCAACAGTTGGAAAGCGAGTTAAACATTGCGGCCGGGGCTTTTGGCTTTAATCAAACTGAATTGTTAGACAAATTAAAAAACGGCAAAGCAAATCCGCTTGACCCGATAATCCTGGCGCAGGATTTAAGCCAAGAGCAGGCTATATTGTTTGAAACCCGGGCCAGCGAGTTCGTGGGGCTTTCCGTCCGCCAGGTGCCTATTCGGCAGTATATTGACGCGCCAATTTTTTCCCATTTGCTTGGCTACACCGGGTTGGTCAGTACAGAAGATCTAAAAAAATTAGACCCGGAAAAGTATGACCAACCCGATTTTATCGGCAAATCCGGGATAGAGGCAGAGTATGAAAAGTATTTGCACGGCATCAACGGACAAGATTTGGTGGAAGTGGATGCCGGCGGCAAACTGACAAATATTTTAGGACAAAACAGCCCCGTTCCCGGCAATACACTGCATTTGAATATAGATAAAGACTTGCAGGAAAAATTATATAATGACTTAAAGGCCGGCACCGGTTCAAAAGCGGCGGCGGTAGCGCTAAACCCAAAAACCGGTGAAGTTTTAGCTTTGGTCAGTTTGCCGGGCTTTGACAATAATCTATTTGCTCATGGGATTAAGCAGCAAGATTATAATGCCCTGTTAAATGATAAAAATTTGCCATTGTTTAACCGCGCCATAACCGGGACATATCCCCCCGGTTCAACCGTTAAGCCGATGGTGGCTTTGGCGGCTTTGCAGGAAGGACTAGTCACGCCCACAACAATAATTAATGACCGCGGAGTGCTGGTTATTTCTAACCAATTTGATTCTTCAATCAGTTATAATTTTTATGGCTGGAAGCGGGAAGGCTTAGGGCCGATGAATATTTATTCGGCCATTGCTCAAAGCAGCGACATTTATTTTTATACA
>CAYIHW010000026.1:0-15210 GCA_964363335.1 uncultured Candidatus Saccharibacteria bacterium | reverse complement strand
ATTGCCGCGTCGGATGAGCTCCTCGCAATGACAGTTTCGTAATTCAAAGCCTTTATAAACGTGCTTTATACCCCAAAATGAAAAACCAGCGCTATATTTATTTCATAACAAAAACAATAAATAAAAACGCCAGCCTAAAATTAGAAACTATAAATTTTTGGGTTTAGCACCCCTTGGGAAAAGAAAAAAAGGATGTAATTGTAAGTTTTATGGAGAAAATTCCAACGCGAATACTCCCGGCATCTGCTGTTATTACTTAAGTTTACTTTTTTAAAACCATACCCCAGTGCCAATAAAGCCACAAATGTTAATAACATTTTCAAAGCCAAAATTGTCTCCATTGGCTTAGACGCCGGCAACTGGCCTAAAAATTGTTGGGCTAAATCTTTGGACACACAGCAATGAGAATCTTGGTTTGATAAAATTCCAGCGGGACTATACGCGACAGTTCCATTTCCCATAACAGAATACTTCTCCGCGCCGGAAAAATGACAAAAAAACGAAGCGCCAAAAAGTAGGCCAACAACAGTGAATGTAAATAGTATCTTGTTAAATACTGTTTGTACCATGTCGATATTATATCATACTTAACCTGCGAGATGGTTCTCATTGTGGCTCTTGGGGCACAAAATGTTCAAAATAAGCCAGTTATTTTATTTTTTAGATACTACTGGTTTTTACATATCGTAAACTTAAGCTCCGAGCAACCTTTATTTTGGCTCACGTGCGTTTCATCCGGGCACAATGGGAACCATCGAATGGATGATCCTGATTTGTACTACTGTTTAAATTCTGCGGTTACAAAATATAAATTATCCAGCGGGGTTTTGGTTTCCGGCAGAATGGAGGAAATAATAACATCGTTGCCAAAAAAACCGGACAGGGTATCCCCTTCTTTGGCAAACAGCTTTTCCTGTTGCATTACCTCGGCCTCAGCTTTCCCCACAAATACCGGCAGGTACTTCTTAGAGCCTAATGTTACCGATAGTAAGGCATTATTCCCAATATTACCCGCAAACACCGATGGAATATTGTTTGCCGAAATAACATAAAACAATTTTAATTCCGCACCATTAATTTTAGCAAAGCCTTCTGCTACTGAAACAACTTGAAAAGAAAAAGTGAAAAAGGGGTCAGGAGCCATTTTTCTTTTTCCATTAATACATCCTAAAATATGCGATTAATTATTTTTTAAAAGCTGACAGTAAGCCAACCAGAACATCAATAGTTTTATTTACAGTTTCTTCATTATTTATGGGCAACTTTAAATATTTTTTACCTGTCACTGCGTCTTTGACAATCAAGCTCGAGACTAATTTCTGGGTTTTGTCTTTATCGGCCAAAGTTTGGGAAAGATTATTAAAAAATCCGGCAGCGGTCGCAAAAAAATCCGTTGCCGGTTGGCCGGCGGCTTCCGGCTCCGCATGGGCAATTTTTGTTTTAGTCGGATGTTCATCCGTCTCGGCAAGCTCGGGATCCAAGGTTGCCTCAACATCGGTTACCGGAACTGTCGTCATGGGAGCAACGGCCATTTTTTCCACCGAGGACATAAACTTTTTAAATTTGCTTTCTCCCATGAAAATTTCATTTGCGCCGTTATCCAAGACTCCGGAAAACAGGGAAAATTTAAACTTTAGCACTTCCAGCATTCTTTCTTCAATGCTGTCTTTGGAAATTAAATTTACTACATTAACATTCCGGGTTTGTCCGTGGCGGTGGACGCGACCAATACGCTGTTCCAGTACGGCCGGGTTCCATGGAATGTCCAGATTCACCACCAACGAAGCACTCTGTAAATTCAAGCCCACGCTTCCGGCATCGGTGGACAAGAATACCCTACAATCGATTTTATCCCTAAAATCATCAAGCAGAGCCTTGCGATTTTTGCCTGGTATGCCACCATGCAAATAAGCAAAGCCGACTTTGCGGTCTTCCAGTTCCATTTTTACCAACCTCGTCATCCGCTCCCATTGGCTAAAAACCACGACTTTTTCCTGTTTGGCTTCAAACACATTGTCAAGAATCGCCATCAACTCCTTAATTTTGGTGTCGTACCGTGTTTCCTGGTCAAGAATAAAGGTGCTGTCTGAAACCATGCGCATACAGTTTAGCCCGAGCATTAAAAATTGCCTGTCTTTTTCGTTCAAGAATCCAAAACGTTTCCATTTATTAACCAGTCTGGCGACCATGTCAGCGTATTCGGAATGAATTTCCGCCTGCGGTTCGGTCATAGGCACAAAAAGATTTTTGTCGGTACGTTTGGGCAACTGGGCCATTACCTGTTTTTTGGTGCGGCGGATGACAATATCGGAAAGAATTTCCTGAATTTTGTTTAGTTCCCGGTAACCGATTACTTTTCCATTGTCACCAGCTATTTGGTGTTCCTGTAAAAATTTATATAGTGGCCCGAGCTTGAACGGGTCTATAAACTGGACAATGGAATACAACTCCTCCAGTTTATTTTCAATGGGCGTGCCGGTTAAAACCAAGGCGTATTTGCTTTGGATTTTTTTGACTTCCCGCGCTGTCCTGGTTTGCCAGTTTTTGATTCTTTGGGCTTCATCCAGAATAACCAAATCGGGCGCCATTTTGTTGATATATTTAAAGTCGGCCCCTACTACATTGTAACTGGCAATTCTGTAAAAGCTTTCCTTGTCATATTGTTTTTGCCTTTGGAAAAAATTACCTTCAATAACATCGGCTTTGCTGTTGGTAAATTTTTCAATCTCGCTTTTCCACTGGTATTTCAGCGAAGTTGGGCAAACAATAAGGACTGACGTAATGCGAAACTCTTTTTTTAACAGTTCGGCCTCGCCTATGGCCTGCAGGGTTTTGCCCAGGCCCATTTCATCGGCAATCAAAGCCCTCCCCGCCCTGGCCGCAAACAGTATACCCTGTTTCTGGTAAGGATATAACCTGGTTTTTAGAAGTTTGTCAAAATATTTATTACCGATTTCGTCTAAAATTACGCTACGGTCTCCGTCATCCCGAAGTTTCAAAATAAAATCCATCGCGTCATCGTAACAGCGAAAGTCAGGGCTAATGCTGGCCGCTTTGGCAAGGAAGTTCTCAATGTGGTTAACCGCGGCCGGAAATATCTGGTGCTGTCCATCAAAAAAATCTTTGGCCAATTTTTGATATTTTTCTTTATTCTCTTTTCCAATCCGCAGGCACACCTGTCGTTGTTGCCCATATTTTAAATATAGCGAAGAGTAAACCGGTTGATATTCCTCTTCCAGCAATGCAGCCAGCTTTTTATTTTTACCGACTTCAAACAGTATGGCTTCAATATGCTTGCATGTTCCAAGTCCGTTGGTCTTAAAATCCATACAGGTGCAAAAGTTAGGGCCGGGTTTGCCACTACGCAAAGCCACTTTGTAAGAACCTCCGCTAAGTAGATTTTTTACCGAATAATCGCCGAACACCGGATGCTCCCCGCCCAGATATTTGATTGTAAATTTTTGTTTCCCATCCCGCGCGAACTGCCTGCGCAACTCCGTCTGCCACTGCTCCACCGTCATTTCTTCGGGCTTCTTATGATAAGGCACTTTGGCTTGTTTAGACTTTTTGTGGTATTTGGGCATAATTTTAAAATTCAATTTTATCAATAGTTGCAATACTGTTCCATACCCTCTTTAAAAGTGTCTCTTAAATATTCAACAGCTTCTTTTAGCTCTATTTCATCACCATCCTCTTCCTGGAGGAGGTATTTATTTTTTATCAGCCACTTATAAAGATTTATTGTGGCGCCGCAAACTTTTTTGGCGGCATCACGCCCGCAGGCCACCTTCTTCGGGTAGAAATACCCTATAAATTCCGCAAAATTTGGCGCGTCTAAAATTTGAGGCCCAAATAGGTCGCAAAACTCCACTCCCTTTTCGTAAGCCTCGTCAAATTCTTTTTTGTCGGCTTCGCTTAAACCACTATGGCCATAACCGTTCAAACAGTGTTCCAAATATGCGATGGCGTCCTGATGATATTTGTAAGTCCTGGGAGCCAATAACTTTTCCTGCTCCTCGAGATATTCCTTAAAAATTTGCTTAATAGTTTTTTCCATAAAACGATAAGTTTATCTGCCAATGAAATATTCGTAAGCTTCGTCTGCCGCAGAGATTATTTTTTGAAAATCGTACATAATTTGCTCTTGGTTCCATTGGGCTGGAACTTTTGCATTATGGGCACGTGCGTGGGAAACCAATCCGTATTTGGCAATATCACCAAGTCTTGGAGTTTCCCCGTAATATCGGGATTCTGGTTTTTTTAGCAATCCGAAACGTCCTGTGTGTTTGCCCGCAATTATTTCTTGTTTAATAGGTTTATGGATTGCCGCGTATTTTTCGTTTGCGGTTTTCCAAGCGAGGTTTTCATCGGGATTACTTGGGAGATGTCCTGCTTCGTGCATACCAACGTGCATCCATTCTTGGCCTAACAATAAAAACCCCATTCCCATATACATATTTCTGACATCTTTGCCGAAAGCGGCGGCCGTAGCAGGGTCTACCCCTATTTCTATCGCCCATCTGTTGATAGTTGGATGGACAATCAAAGTTAAGTCGTTAGGGACAGCAAAAAGTTCTTCTAAAGAAACTTTTTCTGAAAACTTATAACCATTTCTCCCCTTAGCAGCTGTTCCATAGGAACCAGTGTAACCAAAAACGCCTTTTTCTGCACCTTTACCTTCCGTGATTGGCTCCAGGTTTAGCAAAAAATAATTTTTACCCGAAGGCCACGCTATTTGTATTCTCGGAGCCGAATTTCTGCCTATTTCTATAGTCTCAAGTTCAGCATTGCCACTGGTTCGACTAATTTCTCCTTTCCGCATTAGCCTATCCAGTACTTCCCTGCTTTGCCGCTCAGCCTGTTCTGCATCACTATCAAAAACCTGCTCGGGGGTTCTTAGCAGTTCTCTAGTCTCCGATGATATTTCCGGTCCTCTGGGTCCTCGTTCACTCATAATGTAAAAATTAGTTATGCTCTTTGCTTTTATAATCCGCGATAATCTTTTTCCGTTCTTCTTCAGTTATATCGCAAGCCTCGGTATCGTGCCTAATAACCCCGCACAAATCCGAATAGCCGCCGTCCGGCAGGACAATTCTTTTGTCGCATTTGGAACAATAGGTGGGCTTAAAGGCCGGGGGCTTCGGCATTTTTTTAAAGTTGTATCCATTGGTGCCGTACCAAGCGCACATTTCTGGTGTGTTGCTGAAATCGGCCACACATTCCTTACAGGTTGTCCAGTCGCCCTTGTGTTTTTCTTCGTGATGATGGGGGCACAGGGTAAATCGTCGATGGTTTCGGGAACAACAGTTTCGAGCGTAAGAAAATATTACGTAATTGCCTTCGTCGTCGCAAATCCAGTTGCCGCAACAGGCGGTTTTGGTAAGTTTTTTGCGCGCGTTGCCGCATAGACCGCAACGTGATTTTGTTATTTTTTCGATTGTTGCCTTAGTCATATATTTGAAAAGGTTAACTATTTATAATAATATACTATCAAATAAGGGCTTAATTGTAAATATTACATTTATTAGATTGGGTCAAATTATATTATAAACCAAAAAAAGCTGCCGACTTAACAAATAAGCAGTCTTTTTTGGTGGGGACTTTTTAGCTAAGTTTTGAATTTATTTCTGTAAGAATTATTTCAACTTATAACGAGGACCAATGGGATTTTAAACGCCAGCTTACTGAAAATTGTCGTAAATATTAAAAAATAATCAGTAAGCACGAGCCTATCCCAAAGGACAGTCCTCAAGTTAACTCATTTTAAACGGCCAGTCTAGTTAAATTCTCTATGTTCCGATTTTTGAGACAAGATGCCAAAATAATGGAATTTCAGTTAAAATGTTATTGTCACAACAGCCCCATAAGCTATTTTTTAAAGTCTTGGGTTACAAAATGAAAACTATCCAGCGGAGTTTTGGTTTCCGGCAGAATTGAGGAAATGATAACATCGTTGCCAAAAAAACCGGACAGGGTATCCCCTTCTTTAGCAAACAGCTTTTCCTGTTGCATTACCCCGGCCTCAGCTTTCCCCACAAATACCGGCAGGTACTTCTTAGAGCCTAACGTTACCGGTAGTAAGGCATTGCTCCCGATGCTATCAATAAACGCTGAGGGAATATTAGTTGCGGAAATCACATAGAACAGTTTTAATTCCGCGCCGCTAATTTTGGCAAATCCTTCCGCCACACTCGCCACTTGAGTTTCTCCCTTAATAATATGCACGTTGTCCAAAAACGTTCCGGTGGGTTTTAAGATGCCGACAATCTTCATACGGGACACGCCGAAAAAGTTAGTTAGCGTATCGCCGGGTTTTTCAAATAATTTTTCTTTAAGCATCATCTCCGCTTCGCTCGCGCCAACAATCATTTCATCTTTTCCTAAACGATTCTGTCCGGCTTGAATCGGCAAATCTATTACGCCGCTGGAACTAATTACGAAAAACTTTGGATTTGTTTCCGCGTAGTTAATTTTAATTACTGATGCGGCAACTAGTTGTTGCGCCTTGCTAACAACTTCCGGACTGGCGGTTTGAACAGCCATAGCGGTTACCGGCTCAGCCATACGGCTGCTAAATTTGGCAAACTCAAAAAAGACCAAGGAGAAGAATATTACCATAACCACCGGCGCAAGTAATGAAATCCAATTTCGTTTACCGGGCTTAAAGAACCTTAAAGTAAGAGAGTTGGTAACTACGGACACTGAGCTTAAGGCCATTGCCAAACCTGCCAATTCCGGTTTTAATACCAGCCCAAAAGAGGCAAACAAACGGGCGGCAATCGGAATTCCCACCACGTTATAAAATAAAGCGAAAAACATATTCTGCTTTATTTTTGTCATAGTTTCCCGGGAAAGCTGAATAGAATTTACCACGTCATTTAAATCATTCCTCATAATAACAATTCCGCCGGTTTCCATTGCTACGTCCGTACCGTTTCCCATAGCAATGCCTAAATTTGCCTGAGCCAAAGCCGGCGCGTCATTAATCCCGTCGCCGACCATAGCGACTTTTTTATTTCCCGCCTGTAGTTTCTTAACTTCATTTGCCTTGTCTTCCGGCAGAACTTCGGCAAGCACATTAGTAATCCCCACCTGGCCAGCAATTGCCCGAGCCGTGCGTTCGTTGTCGCCGGTAATCATATAAACAGCGATCCCCATTTTCTGAAGCTTTTCTACAGCGGTTTTGGAGGTTGTTTTCACGGTATCCGCTACCGCAACCATACCAACTAAAACCTCTTTGGTTCCCAGTAACATGGCAGTTTTTCCGTTTTCTTCCAACCGCGATTGTTTTTTACCAACTTTTTCAATATTTAACACGGCAACACCTGTCATCATTTTTCGGTTGCCTAAATAATAAGTAACTCCGTTAATCTCGCCCTGAACTCCATGACCGGGAACCGCGTTAAAGTTTTTAACTTCCAACAATTTCACGCCTTCTTCCTGAGCGTGGCTGTAAATTGCTTCGGCCAAAGGATGTTCGGAAAGTTTTTCCAAACTCGCGGCAATTTGTAGGACATCGTCTTCGTCTTTTTCTGAAAAACTTACCACATCAGTTACTTCCGGCTTGCCGTAAGTTAGAGTACCGGTCTTGTCAAAAATCATTATATTAATTTTACACGCGGCCTCCAGCGGCTCTCCGCCTTTTACTAATATGCCATTTTCCGCGCCTTTGCCGGTTCCCACCATTATCGCGGTGGGTGTAGCAAGTCCCAAAGCGCACGGGCAGGCTATTACAATTACCGCGGTAAATGCCATTAAGGCAAAAGCTAAGGTGGAGCCTAATAGAAAAAACCAAACTAAGAACGTGACAATGGCAATTATAATTACCGCCGGAACAAACCAAGCAGATATCTTATCCGCGACAGCTTGAATTGGAGCTTTTGACCCTTGAGCCTCTTCCACTAAGCGAATAATTTGCGCGAGCACCGTTTCACTGCCAACTTTGGTTACTTCAAATTCAAAACTGCCGGTCTTATTTATTGTCCCGCCTGCCACGTTGTCGCCGACTTTTTTCTCTACCGGCAAGCTCTCGCCGGTAAGCATGGATTCATCCACCGCTGAATAACCTTTGGTTAAACGGCCATCTATGGGAATTTTTTCACCCGGACGGACAATAACTATGTCTTTATGAATCACCTGGTCAATGGCAATATCTTGGGTAATGCCATTTCTAATTACGCGGGCGGTTTTAGCTTGCAGGCCCATTAGTTTTTTTATGGAATCGGAGGTTTTGCCTTTTGTCCGTACTTCCAGCCATTTACCCAAAATTACAAATGTAATTAAGAAGGCGGCGGTTTCAAAGTACAGGTCCTGAATTTTTCCGCCATTTAATCCTATTACCGTTTTATTTGTAATTGCAAAAGTCGCAAACGTCACCAAGCTGTAAAAATATGCCGTGGATGTGCCAATTGCAATAAGACTGTCCATATTAAAAGTCTTCATGCGTAAAGCCGACCACATCCCTTTATAAAACCCTTTACCCATAATAAACTGAACCGGGGTGGACAAGATTAACGAGACAATCCCGACATAAGGTAAAAAAGTAGCTTTTCCCGGCATCCAATTAAAGAAATCAAAAAACATGAAGTACAACATTGGAGCGCTCAGGACGGCGCTAATGACAAACTTTTTAAAATACGATTTTATTTCCGCTTGTCTTTTTTTAGAATCATACTCCGTATCTTTGGCGTCGACTTCTTCCGCTTTATAGCCGACCTTTTGCACCGCGGCAACTAAAGCAGATACTTTTACCTGTGAGCTGTCAAAAGTTATCACTGCTTTTTCGGCCGCGAAATTTACATTGGCCTGAGCTACACCGGAAACTTTTTTCAACGACTTTTCAATAATTCCGGCGCAGGAAGAGCAGTGCATGCCGGAAAGAGACAAGCTAATTTTACGATTTTCCCCGCTTTCCCGCACTGGCATTAAAACAGCGGGCGCGGGTAGCTGAACTGCTTCCTCTTTTAAAAAACCCTGATTGCTGGCTTGATGCATAGAATGGTCTTCTGTTACTGTACTCTCGTATCCGGCTCGCTTAATTGCCTGAACAATATCCGACACGGTAACCGAATTTGAAGTTGTTTTCAGTATGCCTTGTCCGTCTTTTGCGGAAATTTGTACTGCTGTAACTCCAAGCAATTCTTTTAATTCCTCTGTAACCAAGATTTCGCAAGACTGGCAATGCATACCTTGAACATTTAGCTTATACGTATTTTCCATAAATAATAGTTACTAATTAAATTGAATGAACTTTATACCCGGTCCCTGCCAAAACTTCTTGAAGCTCTGGTATCTGCACCTCCCGGCCGGCGTCCAATTCCCCCGTTGCTGTATTGCCGTCCTGTTCTAGCCGAACCGAAATGACATCTTTTATTTTACTTATTTTCATTTGCGAAACTTTTCCGCAAGCGGAACAGTTTAGATTTGTAAGTTGAAATTTTGTTGTGTTCATAAATATTTTGTTAATTAATCACTCACCTTACGTAGCTTTTAAAAATCATTAAGCTTTTTCCCTTGAAGGCTGCCTTCTGGCGCGAAAGGATATTAATAGGCCCATTGATTGATTATTCGTCATTTTTCCAAACATCACATTGGTATCCGCCAGAAGGCAGCCTTCAACAGCGCGTAAGGTGAATTAATCAGTTACAATAAACTTCCCCCGATACATACCCATAGAGCAAGTAAAAGTGATTTCCCCTGTCCGGGTGGGAGTAAATTCAATTATATTTTCTCCGCTCTTTAAGGCTTGCGCAATGTTGTATGCGGGCATACTTATATATGCCGCGCAGGTATACTGGTTGGTGGAATTAATTATCCACCTTACGGTGTTGCCCTTTTTTACCGTAAATTGATTTGGACTATAGCCTGAGCCGCCTTGAGTCATCCGCACTTCCTGAACTGTACCAACAACAAGTTGATTACCAGAAGGTTTTAATTCAACATTAAGCTTCTCCGCCTTTGGCGGGAATACAATTAAACTGGCATTGGAGACATTAAATACACCTAAGAAAATTACCGCCAGACCCGCTGTGGCAAAAAACATGCGGGCTTTGGCGCCCTTAAAAGCGGAAGACAAACCGCCAATACTCAACAGTCCCGGCGCGGTGCCTAAAGCAAACAAGGACATAATTAACGCGCCTTGCACTAAACTGCCTGTAGAAACTGCGTAAAGTTGCATAGCTTGCGTAAAACCACAAGGTAAAAAAAAAGTTAACGTGCCGCCAAAAAACGCGCTTTTATGACTGTACTCTTTTGCTTCCTGTTTTATCCCAAACAATCTGGAAATAAATTTAGGTAAAGTAATGTTAACTTTTTGTAAGACAGGAAATATTTCAATTAATTTCAGCCCCAATAATATCATTACCCCTCCTACAAAAAGAGTTAAAATGCCAAGCGATTTTGGAGAAGGCTGCAGTGCCGAACCTAATACCCCAATAATACCGCCTAAGACCGCGAAGCCCAATATCCTGCCGAGATTAAAAAACAAATGCGGGCGAAACTTCTGCAAAGGAGTGGCTTCCGGGTGCATTTCGGAATGACGAGCAGACAAGGCTAATACTAAGCCGCCGATTAATGCCATACACGAAGAAACACCGGCTACCAATCCAACCAGTCCGGCCATAGCAATGCTTTTTTGGTTTAAGTTTTCAGCGATACTGGAAACTCCAAACATTTGCGCCGCAATAAACAAAACCAGTAAAATAGCGCCGGCATTAATTAAATAGTAATAGTCCCTGGGGTTGCGGGAAAACCAGTGTTTTGTATCTTCCTGCTCGACAGTGTACCCGGCATTTTCCACCGCCTTGCTAATCGCGTTAAGAGATGGCCTGGCGTTTTCGTACCAAATCTTGGCTCTGCCAGAGACATAGCCGGATTCCACTTTTTTTACTCCCGGCACTTGTTTTAAATTTTCTTCAATTAACAATTCGCACGACTTGCAATGCATTCCCTTTATCGGGATAATTAATTTTTGCATAAGAATTTTTAATAGTTTAAGCTGACAACAAAAAACCTCTGCTCAACGCAATGGATCCTTATAGGGTTGTTGCCAAATGACATTTTGTCTGAAATTCCATCTCAAAAGCCCATTCGGCAACAGTCCTCTTATGCCAAAACTTTAAAAAAGTTTTACGCAAAAATTAAAGACCGCTTTACGCCAAGGCAAAGGCAAAGGAGTAAGAAGGGTCTCTTTTTTCAAATAATGTCAGCCAAAAACCAAGTTGGTGGAAAAAAGCAATTATCGATTCATCATAAAGTTGTCGTAAACGGGATTTGGAAAATCTTTGATAATTTGGAAGCTTCAATACTAAGGAGAAAAACAATCCTAAAAATAAACCCACTGTAAACAATAGGGACATAATTCCTGGATTAACAATAGATGTTTGAATAGAATTTTGAGCAGCGCTAATGCAATGATCCAGACAAGACAAATCATTCACAGGCATACTACAATCGATAGAATTACAACTGAGTGATATTTGGGCTTCTTCCATATTACTTTTATGACGCTTAAACCCCACACTCAAAATAGTAATGCCAACCACGGCAATAGCCAAGCAAATAACTATAGCATTTTTAATGCTATTGTTTTGTATAAAATTTATCATTAACGATATTGTATCATAGTTGGAGATGTATTTAAAGGATTTTTCCTAGTTTTCAATGGTCTGAACAAACCGTGGGCTTGTGTCATTCTTTTAATTGGGCTCAGCCCGACTTAGGCCAGCATAATGCTACAGGATTTTACGAGGCGGAAGTTTACTACGACGAGTAAAACCAGAGTGATATGGATGGAAATGAATTCCATCCAGACACTGTTCAGGAAAATAACGAAAAAATTGGCCAAAGTCGCTTGCCGGGACGCGGACTCCTCCCGTCCTAAAAGCAACGAGCGCGTAAGTCCTACTCAGAATACTTTGGTAAACATGTAAACTAGCGAAAGAGCAGCTATAAAGCCGATAATCCAACGAGATAATGAAATAGTAGGGATTTTTGTTTGAGTGGCATCCGGAGAATTTTCCGAATGCTTTTTATTCTTATTGTGAGGACTACAGCAATTCATAAATTTCCTTTTCCGCCGTGGGCGGATCCGCCAAAATGCCCATTGGACATTTTGGCGGACTTGTTAATTACTTATTAAGCCCGGCAATTTTTTGACTAATCATGTCGTTATTAATAGCCATATTTGGATCATCATAGACGAAACGGACAACACCTTGTTTGTCCAATACTACATACGAGTGTCCGGGATTGGCACCTTTGTGCATAGAAGATGCTACGTTCAAAAGGCCAAACTGGCGTGATGCATTGCCTCCCTGGTCAAACAGTATTGTGGCTTTGGCTAAGTCCGGCATCTTGGTAAGAGCTTCCTGCCATTGGCTCGGTTGATCCGTTACTACGGAAAAAGCAATGGTATCCTGATTGTTGAAGCGAGAATCTGTGCCAAGCTGAGCCACCTGGTTCCAGCAAGCCGGGTAGCACATAATTCCTTCGTTAAAGAACAGCACGACGTTTTTCCCTTTTAGGCTGTCTAAAGAGTAAGACTTGCCGTCCTTATCAAATAATTGAACTGATGGCATTGGTTTGCCCACAAGATTGTTAAAATCTCCGGTGGTCGCGGTTTGATTACCGCTTGTCGGGCTGTTACTGGACCTATACAAAGCCCAGCCGACAAACATTACGAATAGCGCGACAAAAATCATTACGATTGCGCTTTTCTTGTTATTGTTCTGATAATTATTATTTTTCACCCCGTTAGAAATTTTGTTCATAATTGTATGAGTTAATATGAGAGATTAATGCAACCATGAGGAGATCCGTTATCGGTTCTGTAAATTTCTAACGGGGCTCATGGTTTTTAGATTGTTTAATGAATAAGGCTACTAGGCCAATAAAAATGGCCACAATTATTATTGCCCAGACAAAATTTGGAACAATGGAGGTCAATTTGCTAATTTTTGTTTGAAAGCCGGCTAAAGACAGGTTCATCTCAAGCTGGTAATCACTTCTCATTGCCACCTGATTATTCCAAGCCAGGTAAGTAATGTAGCCACCCATGCCAAGGAATATCAATCCGGAAATAAGTTCAGAGATTGTAATAGTCCAACTATGTCCAAATAATTTCATCTGTACGGTCTTCTTAACATTGGCCAGCTTTTTTGCCAAATCTACTTTATCCAGAAATACCGAGACGATGAATAACGGCAATACCATGCCAATGACGTAAGCCAAAGTATAAATTAGCCCCCAAATAACTTTGCCGCTCGCGGCGGACAAAGCCAGCACCCCGGCTAAGACCGGGGCGCAACAGGTCGTGGCAATGGCCGAGAATATCCCGAGCACATAAATAGAGGTTACATGCTTCTTGAAGCGGTCACGCACGGAAGTCGGTGTGCTAAACCCCTTGCCAAACAACATGGATATCCCCAAGAAAATTAGGAACAGTCCTCCAAGGGTGAATATCTGGTTATGGAACCGGCTAAACTGCGCCGCGAGTAGTGTAGCTCCTAAACCGATAGGCAGGAATACTGTCAAAATTCCCAAAAAAAACACAAAAGTCATGGAGTAAATTTTGTATTTTTCCTTAAAGATGTTTCCTAAATAGGAAGGTAACAGCACGGAAATACAGCAAGGCGCGAACAGAGCCGCGACTCCGGCAACAAAGGCCGCTATTAATGATGTAGTAACTAATGTTTCCATAATAATTATTTAAGTTGATCGGGTGAATTTTTATTCTCTTCCGGAGGAGCAGCATCAGGGCGTTGGTTGCCGCCATGCCGCTTCCTCATTTGCCAAAAATGATAGAGAAACATGGCTAAAGCAGCCGCAACTATCAGCCAGCCCCATAAGCCTTGTATGGACAGACCTTTTCCGGCTATGAGTAAAAATACCAAAGGTACCAAGCAACAAATTGCCATCATCCACATCATACTGGAGCTATTATTGTCGTTATGATTGTGCATAAGAGTTGAGGTTATGGATTTTAATTGGATATGCTTGTTAATCCTAAGTTTATACTCCGCATCCACCCTTGCTCTGGGGAGCTTGCTGCGGTTGTGCCTGTTGCAGCAATTTCTGGTATCCCTGACCAGAAGAGTACTGGGCAGAAAGTACAACTTGAGGGTCAACTTTGCTCCAGTCAGTTCCTTTGCTCTTAAAATAAGAAGCAATAGTCAAATAATTGTCCGGGAACCAATACGAGTTTACTGCCAGGGCATATTTGTACATATCAGCTTTACTCAATCCTTGGGAAGCCATGAGTTCTAAAAGCCCTAACATGGCCATACCGTGGTTGCAGTCCGGAAAGTGTGTTGAGTTGCCACAGCAGGGGCGGTAAATATTTTTTGATACTTCTTCGACCATCTGTTGCTGTCCGGCGGTTAAGCGGATAAACATATGTTTGGAATAGTGATCCATTGTATTGCCCGTGGCTAGTGTCCAGCCTCCGGTTGACGCAAACTTGGCGGCTCCGCCATATTTAGGATCTTGCATTTCGCCGGTTTCCAGTATTGAGTTTTTATTGCCCAGGCCTAAAGCCCAAAGCAGGTTTAAGATAGTGCCGGAATTTTGCGTTGTAATTGTAATTTTCCCGTTGCCGCCCGCAGTCAGCATCTTACTGTCTTCGGCAGACAGTCCGCCGCGCTGGGCATACAAAGCGGTGAATTTTTGTTGGTCAATAACTCCTGCTTTAACCATCTGCTGTCCTAAATCTCCCCACACGACCGGCAGTTCAACACCGGCTGAAGGCAAGATTTGAGCCAAAAGAGCGGGATCGGCCGGCGCTCCTTGTGGCGCGGCTGGCTTACTGGGTGTCAGAGGAGCGCCACTGGTGGACAATTGCGGTGGCAGGTTTTGGATCTGCGTCTGATAGCCAAGCATTTTTTGTAGTAATGGCTTTCTGGTGACTGTGATACTAAACGCAAAAAATTGGTCAAAAACAAGAATGGCAATCGCGACCACCCCGACAATCTCTAAATAGCTAAACTGTCCTAACCGCTTGTAAAGTTTTACAAACCCTGCTTTGAATTTATTTGACTGATTTTTCGGCTCTTCAGGGACGTGTCCGTGATGGACATCCTGATGTTCTTCGCGTTTAATTTGTTCTTGTTCCATAAATATAAGTGTAGTTAATAATTTTTTGTTTTACTCTTTACAACAGTCTAAGAGCTTGCCAATAAGGTCTTCCTGGGTCTTAGGCTCTTCCTCTGCCGT
>CAYIHW010000025.1:12279-15534 GCA_964363335.1 uncultured Candidatus Saccharibacteria bacterium | reverse complement strand
GTTCGTTCCAGTCAGGGTAAAAATAAGGTATACTATATCATACTATGCTCAAACTAAAGTTTTATGGGAAGTTGTTAGAAAAAACCGAACTTGCTTTTGAAAACGAGGGAGTTTTAAACCCCACTTGTATTCAGCAAGACGGCCTGACGCACATGTTTTACCGTGCTGTGAGGCGGGGAAATTTTTCCAGTTTGGGTTATTGTCAAATTGAGAAAGATAAGGTGTTGTTTCGAGCCAAAGAACCAATGATGGTGCCGGAATACGATTACGAACTGCATGGTATAGAAGATCCTCGGATTGTGAAAGTGGATAATACATATTATTTATTTTATACCGCTTACGATGGTAAAGATGCCCGTACGGCGTTGGCCTGTAGTCGGGATTTGGTTAAGTTTGAAAAGCAAGGGTTAGTGACGCCTTCCATTAGTTATGAGAAGGCGCGGCAATTGTTTGCGCATCCCAGCTTTCCGGAAAAGTATAATTGGTACGCGTTACATTACCAAAAAACTATTGCTCCGGATGTGCTGTTATGGGAAAAAGATTTAATTCTGTTTCCAAAAAAGTTTAATCATAAATTTTTACTCTTACATCGGGTAATGCCGGGCTTGCAGTATATGTATTTAGATAACTTGGAGCAGTTAAAATCGGAAGAGTTTTGGGAAATCCAACTCAGGCAACTGCGTGAACACATAGTTATGAACCCAAAGTTCTGGTACGAAACCCGTAAACTGGGCGCCAGCTGTACGCCCATTGAAACCGCGTTCGGTTGGGTACAAATATATCATGGGGTGGAAGAAACCCCAACCGGAAATCTGTATCGGGCTTCGGCTGCCTTGTTGGATTTAAACAATCCCACTAAAGTAATTGGCCGCCTGAAGGAGCCATTATTTTCGCCGCAGAAGGATTGGGAAAAGACAGGCATTGCGGATAATGTAATTTTTCCCTCGGGCGCTTGTGTTTATGGCGAAGAGTTATTTATTTATTATGGAGCGGCCGATACGTGCATTGCCGTGGCCTCGGTGAACTTACCTGAATTGGTACAGGAACTAATAAATAATCCTTATGGCTAACTATTCTGTTATTGCTTGTTTAAGTACCTATCCGCCAAGGGAATGCGGGATAGCAACTTTTTCCCGGGATTTAATGGCGGCTTATAATAATCTTTATTTACCGAGGGCGGAAATGCGAGTTGTGGCCATGCAAGCTCCGGACGCGAAGCTCCGTTACCCAAAAAATCTACTTGGCATTATTGAGCATAATAACCCCGCCAGTTACGCGAAAATAGCTAAAAAATTAAATCGCGATAAACGCGTTAAACTCGTTAACATTCAACACGAGTTCGGTATTTTTGGCGGGGTCTGGGGTGAATATGTGGAAATATTTTTAAAAGAACTAAACAAACCGGCAGTCATAACTTTTCATACCATATTGCCCGAGCCCGAACCAATTGTGTTAAAACGCATGTCAGCATTGGCAAGTTTAGCTTCGGGTTTTATTGTAATGACGGCCAACGCCAAGCAAATATTAATTACCGATTACCATTTTCCCGAAACAAAAATAACGGTTATTCCTCACGGTATTCATCCCCAACTCTATATTTCACCCGAGCAGGGTAAAATTAATCTCTCATTTTCTAAGGCGCCGATTATTTCCACCTTTGGGTTGCTAAATAAGAGCAAGGGGATTGAATATATTATTGCCTCCCTCCCTGACGTTATAAAAAAATTTCCTACCTTAAGGTATTTGGTAATTGGGAAAACTCACCCGGAGGTAAAAAAGACCGAAGGCGAAACTTATAGGGAAAGTTTAAAAGATTTGGTGGTAAGTTTAGGTTTAGGCGCTCACGTGGAATTTATTGATCAGTATTTCAAAACCCCGGAGCTGTTAAAATATTTGCAAGCCACTGACATTTATATTTCCGGCTCACAAGACCCGCACCAAGCGGTCAGCGGTACGCTCTCTTATGCCATGGGCGCGGGCCGGCCGGTAATCTCCACCAAATTTTCTCAAGCCTTGCAGGACATTACTCCCGAGGTCGGCGCCCTGGTCCCGTTTAAAGACCCAGGAGCTTTTGGTGAAGCCTTATTGCGGTTGCTGGCCGACAACAATCAGCTTACAAGCATGGGGCATAATGCTTATTTTAAAACGCGGCATATGATTTGGCCAAATGTGGCAATTGCTTACGCGAAATGTTTTTTCCGTTTCGCGCCGGAGTTGGCCAAGCAGAGTAAAAATTTACCGCTAATTAAGTTAAATCATATTAAGGCGTTAACGGACAGTTTTGGAATCTTTCAGTTCGCGCATTTGCATGTTCCGGATCCGCGGTATGGCTACACCTTAGACGACAACGCGCGGGCGCTTGTCGCCATGGTAAAATATTACAAACAATTTTCACAACCAAAAGTTTTACCTTTTATAAATAGGTATTTAAAATTTATTGCTACGGCCGCCATAGGTAACGGGACTTTTCATAATTATTTTACCGCTGACCGAAAAGTTGACCTTAAATCGGATACGCGCGACAGCCTGGAAGATGCCAATGCCCGGTGCTGCTACGCGCTTATGACAACATACTCCTCACCATGTTTGCCGGCAAATGTACGGGCAAAAGCCGAAAAACTTTATAAGCCGGCTATTTTACGGAAATTTACATCACCCCGTTCCGTGGCCTTTTATGTTAAAGGTTTATATTCGCTCCGCCAAACGGCCGAGGTTCGCGAAGCAATAACTCTGCATTGCGACTTCTTACTTAATTTGTATAAACAATCCAGTGGGCCTAAGTGGGATTGGTTTGAGCCCGTGCTTACATATTCCAACGCGTTATTGCCCGAAGCGCTATTACTCGGATTTTTGGTTACCGGGGAAAAAGAATATTTTAACGTGGGTAAAAAAACTTTAGACTTTTTAATTAGCCAAACTTTTGTTGATGGGATGTATAAAGCCATTGGGCAGGATGGCTGGTATAAACAAGGCGGCGAGCGCGCTGAGTTTGACCAACAACCGGAAGATCCGTCCGCTATGGTGCAAGCGTTAAAAACTATGTACTCGGTTACGGCTCAAAAAAAGTATCTTGATTTAATGCATACGGCCTTTTATTGGTTTTTGGGCGACAATGTTTTAGGGCAGTTTGTTTACGATCCGGTTACCGGCGGTTGTTATGACGGCTTAAGCCAAAATCGCACCAACCTAAACCAAGGCGCGGAATCTACTCTTTCTTATTTACTGGCTCGTTTGACTTTGTAACCAAATAAATTT
>CAYIHW010000025.1:0-12179 GCA_964363335.1 uncultured Candidatus Saccharibacteria bacterium | reverse complement strand
CAGTTGATACATCGTCTCGAAACGACTGGAGCCTCGAAACATCTAATATGCCGTAGAGTAGTTCCCCGCCCTCCCGGGCGGGGAGGATCACTTTCCGGCTCGTTTTTAAAATGATTTTAAATTTGTAGCAAAAAATACACATATGTGTTAAAAATGCTACAAAATAATTCTATGATTAAGCAAAAAAAGCGAGCGGTTGGCTGGGTGTCCAGCTAACCGCTCTTGCAAATTGCGTGCCCGTCAGGTTGTGGCAGGAGTTATCTCTAATCTTTCTCAACGGCGATTTTGAGAGCCTTCAAGAATTTCTGGTCCTGAGATGTCCATTTGATGGTGAATGGTGGAGTGGCTGGTTGTGTCAGTCCTTTTAACCATTCTGTTTTTTCTGCGGCTTTCGGGTCGCTCTCATCGTCTCTCTCCGGTTCCTGTTTGTGGAAGCCAATGGCGGCTTCCAGTACCAGAAACACGTCGTAGCCGGCGCGCTTGATCTCCCCAATAGCTTCCGCAATCCGGTCGCTGTCGGAGAGTGATTCATTAATGGCGTTGCCGAGTTCCTGCATTAACTCATTAGACCTCTTGCATAACCTCAATTTTAGCACTTTTTTCCAAATATAAGGCTTTCAAAACTTTCATTAAAATTCACCGTAGCCTTTGGCTACGCTATCATTTTGCTTCAAGTTTTTCGCTCAAAATTGTGAAAAAAATCATCTAAAAGCAGGTTCTGCAAGAGGTCTATTGACTGGGATAAGGTGGTTAGCAAACTGGACAAGGAGTTTCAAAGATGCTGGACGCAGCCACGGCCGAAAAAAGTTAAAACATACAGGAATATCCGGGAAGTCCGGGCGGCGCTAAAGCCATTCCAAGAAAAACTATACATCTTCATAGCTTCGGCAGATCCGGACGACAGGATGTTCCGCGGCGCCATAAGCATCGCCTTGGTACGGCTTGCCCAAAAAGGAAATATAAAAGCGCAGCAGGAACTCATACCGCTGTTGCGCTTTATGGTTGACCAGTGGATTGAATTATCTCCGAGGCTGCGGAAGTGGAAAGGTTACGGCGACGACGTTGAAGACAAAATAAAATCCTGCATCCGGCTTTACCGGTTCACAGGAACATTTATCGGTTACCTATTCCGCACGCTGGAATATAGTGGCTGGGGTTTAAAACCGCTGGAAGCTTATTTACTCGACGATACTTTATCAGCCAACGGCGATAAGAGAAGAATTGAAAATGTGGTGCAGGACATGGAAGCAAATGAAATAAAAATTTACGGAAGAAATCAATGCTAATTTTAATACCGTCGGTTCATAAATTGTTTCAGGGTCAGTCCTAAATAGTAAGCCAATAAACATAAGCCAATAAACTATTGACAAATTCTTAGTACCCTGCTAATATAATCGTGTTAGTGTATTAACACGCTAAAACAGTTATATTTATGGAAGACAAGTTACTAAATACTAAAGAATTTGAGGAGTTGTTTCAAGGTATTCTTAAACTCAAAAATACCAAAGAATGCAAGCAATTTTTCAGGGATTTATGCACGATTGCCGAGCTGGAAGCTATGGCGGAACGTTTTCAGGTCGCCAAGAAAGTTTCTAACCAGGAATCTTATAGAGATATTTGCAAACAAACCGGTTCCAGCACCGCCACTATTACCCGTGTTGCCCATTGGCTGCATCATGGCATGGGTGGGTATGGTTTGGTGCTTAAGCGTCTTGGCGTAAAGAGGAATTAAAGCCTTAAAACATCCCACCCAAGTTATCAGGGTGGATTTTTATTAACATTTTTTTATGAACCAATTTATTGAACCAAAAATATTACAGGGAACAAGGGACTTTTTGCCTGAACAAATGGCAAAGAGAGATTATGTTTTGGAAAAAATTAAAACTGTATTTACGAAGTTCGGCTACGATGCTATTGAAACTCCGGCAATTGAATACGCGGAAACAATCTTAGGCAAGTATGGTGAAGAAGTATCCAAGCTAGTTTACCGTTTTAAGGATAATGGCGATAGGGATATTTGCCTGCGTTATGATCAAACTGTTCCCTTTGCAAGGGTGGTGGCCGCCAACTATAAAACTTTACCAATGCCTTTTAAGCGGTATCAGATTGGAAGAGTTTGGCGGGCCGACAGGCCGGCAAAAGGCAGATATAGGGAATTTTACCAGTGCGACATAGATATTATCGGCACACAGAGTCTGGTGGCTGAAGCCGAAATCGCCAAAGTAATGGCCGAGGTCTTTACTACCTTGGGCTTTTCCAAGTTTAAAATTAAATTTAACAGCCGCAGATTGATTAACAGTATTTTGAATGATCTAAAAATCCCGGCCGAGAATCAGGCAGGTATGATTAGAATATTGGATAAAATGGATAAGTTAAGCCCGGCCGAAATCAAACAGGAGCTTAAGTCTTTAGCTTCTGACTCAGAGGCTTCAAAATTATTGGAATTAGTATGTGTAGAAGACAGCTCAAATGACAGATTAAGCTTATTTCAAAAATATAACACTACTGAAATTCAGGAGTTTTTAAAAATTGCCAAGGGGTTTGGAATCCCGGATGAAGCTTTGGTTTTTGATCCGAGTCTGGCGCGTGGCCTGGATTATTATACCGGCGTTATTTTTGAAGTTTACATACCGGAAGTAGACATCGGAGCTGTTTGCGCCGGAGGCAGGTATGACGACCTGTGTTCGCTTTTTTGCCCCGAAAAATTCAGCGGGGTGGGCGTTGCCTTTGGTTTTGACCGCATTATTGTGGCAATGGAACAGTTAAAACTACTTGACGAAATCAGCTTAAATTCGCAGGCATTAGTAGCGTATTTTAATGCGGCCACCTTGCCGGATTCACTTAAAATTTTGGGTGATATACAGACGGCCGGGCTCGCGGCGGAAATTTATTTTGAACCAGCCAAAATTGCGAAACAATTAAAATATGCGGACAAAAAAAGTATACCCTTTGTTGTTATGTGTGGGCCTGACGAAAAGGAGCGCGGCGAGGCCACCATTAAAATGATGAAAACCGGCAAGCAAAAAACCATACCGCAGGATCAGATTATTAATTACTTTAAAGGATATAGCTCATTATGAAAACTCCTGAAAGACTAAGAATTGCCGTTCAAAAAAGCGGCCGGCTGAATCAGGGCAGTATGGACTTCCTTGTTTCTTGCGGGCTGGCTTTTGCTCCAAATGGGCATTCGCTAATTCTGCCCTGTCAAAATTTTGACCTTGATGTATTATATCTTAGGGACGATGATATTCCGGAGTATGTGAGTCGGGGCGTGGCGGATTTTGGCATTGTGGGACAAAATGTCCTCGCGGAAAAAGAATTTAAACCGAAAATATTAAAAAAGTTTGATTTTGGCAAATGCAGGCTGATGATAGCGGCTCCGGCAGACTCCGTTATAAAAACCCCTAAGGATTTAGAAGGAGAAAGAATCGCCACTTCCTATCCGAAACTGCTTATTGATTATTTAAAAAAAGAAAAGCTTGAGGCGGCCATTATTCCAATTTCCGGCTCCGTGGAAATAACGCCGGATTTGAATCTGGCAGACGCTATTTGCGATATAGTGCAAACCGGCACTACTTTAAAAGCGCATGATTTGGTGCCGTTATTCACGATTTTAGAATCCCAAGCCGTGTTAATTGAAAGTCCGATTAATAAGCAGTTCAAAGAAAAATTCTTACTTAAGTGCGGTATTAATTAATGTTTATGAAAATTTTATCTACAAAGCAATATTCCTTTCAAACCATACTGAATCTGATCCGGGAAAGGCAAAGCAAAAAAATAAATGTAGAGGCGGTAGTAAGTAAAATAATTGGCGATGTCCAAAAAAATAAGGACAAAGCGCTTTTTGCTTTTACCAAAAAATTTGAGGGGGCGGATTTAAAAGTCATGGAGGTCTCTAAACAAGAAATCGCTACGGCTTATAAACAAGAAAGTAAGGAATTGGTTAAGGCTCTAAAAGCAGCTAAAACTAACATTGAAAAATTTCACAAAAGCAACGTGCAAATTAAGGAACAAAAAGTTACTACGGCCAAAGGGGTTCATATCTGGCGGGAATTTCGCCCGATTGAAAAGGTTGGCCTTTATATTCCTGGCGGAAAGGCGGCTTATCCTTCCACGGTTTTAATGTTAGCCGTTCCCGCAAAAATTGCCGGTTGTAAGGAAATTGTGCTTTGCGTCCCTCCGAATAAAGAAGGAAAGGTTCCAAGCGCGGTGCTAATAGCTGCTGATTTATGCGGCGTTTCAAAAATTTTTAAAGTAGGGGGCGCGCAGGCTGTTGCGGCTATGGCTTACGGCACAGAGTCCATACCTAAAGTATCAAAAATTTTTGGTCCCGGGAATCAATACGTTACAACCGCTAAAATGATGGTTTATGGAGAGGTGGATATAGATATGCCGGCCGGACCTTCCGAAGTCTTGGTTTTAGCGGACGAAAGCGCTAACCCGGATTGGATTGCCGCGGATTTGCTTTCGCAGTTAGAACACGGCGAAGATTCTCAGGCGATTTTGGTTACTTTGTCCAAAACTTTGGCAAAACAGGTTTACGAAGAAGTTTTAAAACAAGCCGGGCGGCTCTCTCGGTTGCAGATTGTGCAGCAATCTCTAAAAAACAGTTTTATTATTATCACAAAAACTATAACGGAAGCTTGTGATTTAATTAATGATTATGCTCCCGAGCACTTGGAAATCGTTTATAAGAATGAGAATGCCATACTAAAAAAAATAAACAATGCAGGTTCAGTGTTTTTGGGAAATTATTCCAGCGAGCCTTTGGGAGATTACGCCACGGGCAGTAACCACACTTTGCCTACCTCCGGTTATGCTAAAATGTTCTCGGCGCTTTCCGTAGAATCTTTTGGAAAGAAAATGCAAATTCAACAAGTAACCAAAGAAGGAATTAAAAATTTAAGAACCACAGTTGAAGTCCTGGCTGTAAAAGAAGGCCTTGATGCCCACAAAAATGCCGTAAGTATAAGATTTAAGAAAAATTTATGATTACCGATTTAATACGCTCCAATTTAAGAGGCTTTAAGCCTTATAGTTCGGCCCGCAGTCTTTATCAAAAAGGCATCTTTATGGATGCCAACGAAAACTCACTTGGCAGCGTAATTAACGAATCAATCGATAAGGGACTTAACCGTTATCCCGATCCCTACTCTCTTGATTTACGCAAAGCATTGGGAAAATTTTTGGGAATTTCGGAAAAAAACATTTTTGTGGGCAATGGTTCTGATGAAGCTATAGATTTGCTGATTCGCCTATTTGTTGAACCCGGCGAAGAAATCATAATTATGGAACCCACATACGGGATGTACAAAGTTGCGGCCGAAGTTGCCGGGGTGGCAATAAAAAATATTTCTTTGGCTTCTGATTTTCAAGTGGATATCCCAAACCTGCTTTCCCAAGTAAGCAGTAAAACAAAAATTATTTTTTGTTGCTCCCCGAACAACCCTACCGGTACCTTAATCCAACCTGAAGAATTGGAAAAGATTTGCGGCAATTTCCGCGGCATTGTAGTTGTTGACGAGGCTTACGTTGAGTTTGCTTCAAAGCCGTCTTTAATCGGCAAAATATCAAGTTTGGAAAATTTGATTATACTTAGAACTTTTTCCAAAGCCTGGGGATTAGCCGGTATTCGGGTAGGTTATGCCGTAGCACAGGAAGCTGCTATTGAATATTTAAACAAAATTAAGCCCCCGTATAATTTAAACCGTGTTTCCAGCAAGATAGCTATACAGGCCTTGCAGCAATACCCAAAGATGTTGGAATTTAAAACTTTAATACTCAGGGAAAGAGAAAAACTGGCTTTGGAATTAACTAAATTAGGATTTATAGTTTTTTCCAGTGAAGCCAACTTTTTACTGGTTCGTTATCCTAACGCATCGCTGATAGCGAAAAAATTAGCTGAAGATTTTGGAATTATCGTAAGAGATTTTAATTCCAAACCCAAACTTGAAAACTGCATTAGGATTTCCATTGGCACACCGGAGCAAAATCAATTATTAATTAAAAATTTATCATTAATTATATGAATTCCGGACAACCGTTAAAAATTGCTTTTTTGGACAGGGACGGCACGTTAATTGTTGAACCGCCGGAGACCGAGCAGGTAGACAGCCTGGACAAACTTGAAATTTTGCCCGGGGTAGCTTCAGTTTTACAGAATCTGATAAATCAGGGCTATAAGCTGGTTATGGTTTCCAATCAGGATGGCTTGGGCACAAAATCCTTTCCGAAAAAAGATTTTGAAATAGTGCAAAATGCTTTTTTGAAACTGTTAAAAAAGGAAGGGGTAAAATTTTACGGAATATTTACCTGCCCTCATTTTGCTAAAGATAAATGCAATTGCAGGAAGCCGAAAGCCGGATTATTGAAAAGTTTCTTGCAAAAAGAACTTATAGATTTTGAAAAATCTTTTATGGTCGGAGACAGGGAAAGCGATGCGGGATTTGCCAAAAATATCGGAGTGAAGTTTTTTGGCATGCAAACCAATTCAACATTTCCGAGAATCGCAAGTTTAGAGCGAGGCACAAAAGAAACCGAAGTTTTTATTTTGTGCAATCTGGACGGACAAGGGAGTTTTAGCGTTGATACGGGAATCAATTTTTTTAACCACATGCTCCAGCAGCTTTCCAAACACTCGCTAATTGATTTAACAATTAAAGCCAAGGGCGACTTACAGATAGACGACCACCACACAATAGAAGACGTGGGGCTGGCATTGGGACAGACTTTATTACAGGCATTAGGCGAAAGAAAAGGTATAAAACGTTATGGATTCTTATTGCCAATGGATGATACGCTTGTGGAGGTTGCAATAGACCTGGGCGGCAGACCGTATTTAGTTTTTAACTGTGATTTTAAAAGAGAGAAGGTCGGAGACCTGCCAACGGAAATGGTAGAACACTTTTTCCGTTCAGTCGCCGAAACAATGAAGGCCAATATCCACATCAATGTTAAATATAGCCGGAACGAACATCACAAAATAGAGGCAATCTTTAAAGCTTTTGCAAAGGCTTTGCGGATGGCGGTTGATAAGGATTTCCGGCAAAAGGATATACTGCCTTCCACGAAAGGGTCATTATAAATGAAAATCGCGATTATAGATTACGGCGCGAGTAACTTACAGAGCGTGGCCAACGCATTAACTTCGCTTGGCAAGTCTTTTGAGATTGTAAACAAGCCTGAATTGCTGGCTACTTTTGATAAAGTTATTTTGCCCGGGGTTGGCGCGGCGGGAAGCGCTATGGAAAAACTAATAGGAAGCGGCTTTGCCAAAGTTTTACCTAAACTTAAAGTTCCTACTTTAGGGATATGTTTAGGCATGCAGTTGATGGCGGAATTTTCGGAAGAAGATAATACCGAATGTTTGTCTATAATTCCTGGCCGGGTAATAAGATTCCAAACCGACTTAAAAGTCCCGCATATGGGCTGGAATAAAGTTGAGCTAATTAAAGAATCCAAGCTTACGGCAGGAATTCCGACAGGCAGTTTCTTTTACTTTGTGCACTCGTATTATTTGGCGGCGGATTTAAAATACGTTATCGGCCAAACCGCTTATGATGTTGATTTTGCGGCCATTGCGCAGAAAGATAACTTCTATGCCACTCAGTTCCATCCGGAAAAATCAGGGGCTTGGGGAATGAAATTATTATCTAACTTTTGCGATTTATGTTAATTATTCCCGCGATAGACATTATTGACGGCAAATGCGTAAGATTAACTAAAGGAGAATTTTTCACGAAAAAAATTTATTCTTCCGATCCTTTAGGCGTGGCTAAGGACTTTGAGCGGCAAGGGGCGGACATGCTCCATATTATTGATTTGGATGCGGCAAAAACAGGAGTACCGGTCAACCAGGGACTAATTACCAAAATTTGTAAGGCTATAAAAATTCCCATAGAAGTCGGCGGAGGGATCCGTGACATAAATACCGCGCAAAAATATTTAAACTCCGGCGTGCGGCGTGCTGTTTTAGGCACCAAGGCATTAACGGATTTTGGCCTATTGTTATCTTTAATTAAAGAGTTCGGCAGCAAGCGAATAGTAGTAGCGCTGGAAATTAAAAAAGGCAAAATTGCAATTAATGGGTGGCAGGAAACCGTTGATAAAAATTATTTGGATTTTGCCAAGGAACTTAAAGCCCTTGGGATAACCGAAATCTTGTTTACGGACGTGGAAAAAGACGGCAGCCTGACCGAGCCAAATTTTATAGTTTTAAAAGAACTGGTAAATTTAGGGTTTAATGTTATAGCGTCCGGAGGAATTTCCGATTTAGAATCATTGAAAAAAATAAAGACATTGGGAGCCTTTGGTGCCATTT
This sequence comes from uncultured Candidatus Saccharibacteria bacterium, assembly GCA_964363335.1. Taxonomy (GTDB): domain Bacteria; phylum Patescibacteriota; class Doudnabacteria; order UBA920; family UBA920; genus PALSA-1336. Next base: position 3,859 of record CAYIHW010000025.1, on the reverse strand, counting down.
TGGGTAAAGCTTTGTATGAAAATAGGCTAACGTTGGCCGAGGCTTTAAATTCTCAAACACCTGTGTCAAACTTAACCAAACGAATTATTCCCTGTTTGGACGTTAAAGACGGCATGGTTGTTAAGGGAGTATCTTTTGTAAACCTGCGGGATGCCGGCGACCCGGTAGCCTTGGGCCGCAGATATTCTGAAGAAGGTGCTGACGAGCTGGTCTTTCTTGACATAACCGCATCGCATGAGAATCGGCAGACGTTATTTGACATGGTAGCCCAGGTAGCCAAAGAGGTCTTTATACCTTTCACCGTCGGGGGAGGAATTAAGACCGTTGATGATATTCGCAAATTATTGCAATTAGGCGCTGACAAAATTTCCATTAACACCACCGCCGTACTCAATCCTGCATTTATTTCCGAAGCGGCGCTTGCTTTTGGCCGGCAATGCGTGGTGGTAGCAATTGACGCAAAAAAGAAGGATGGCGTATATAAAGTATTTCTAAAGGGCGGCCGTGATGAAACTTCATTAAACGCGATTGACTGGGCCAAAGAAGCTGAAAAAAGAGGAGCGGGAGAAATTTTATTGACCTCTATGGATAAGGACGGCACAAAATCAGGTTATGATTTAGAACTTTTGAAAAAAGTTTCGGAAGCGGTAAAAATCCCTGTTATCGCATCAGGCGGCGCCGGATCTTTGGAAGATTTAAAATTGGCTTTTACCGAGGGCAACGCAGACGCGGCATTGGCGGCAAGTCTGTTCCATTATGGACAATTTAGCGTAAGCCAGGTTAAAAATTATTTATCAACTAATAACATACCAATACGCTTATGAAAAATTTAATCAAAAAAGTAAATTGGACAAAAGGCCAAGGTCTGGTACCGGCCGTAATTCAAGATGCCAACACGTCCGCTGTTTTAATGCTGGGTTATATGAATAAGGAATCTTTCGCCAAAACTCTAAAGACAAAAAAAGTTTGGTTTTATAGCCGAAGCAAACAGCGGCTCTGGATGAAAGGTGAAACCAGCAAGAACATTTTAAATATTGTTGATATAAAATTAGACTGCGATAACGACGCAATCCTTATTAAAGCCAAACCGGTAGGTCCGACGTGCCATACGGGTGCTTATTCCTGTTTTAAGGAAAGCAAGGACCAAAATGCATTGGTAACTTTGTTTAACACTATCCAAGACCGAAAAAACAAAATGCCAAAAAATTCTTATACTACTTCGCTTTTTAAAGCCGGTCTGGACAAAATCTCTTTAAAAGTGGCCGAGGAAGCGCTAGAGGTTGTTCATGCTGCACAAAAACAAACCCAGCTTAGGTTGACAGAAGAAGCCGTGGACTTGTTTTACCACTTGTTTGTATTATTAGTACAAAAAAATGTTAGCTTGGAAGATGTTCAGAATGAAATCATAAAAAGAAGGTAATTTTTTAGTCATGAATAAAAAGCCGTATATAATTTTTTTCGGAAGTGCTTCTACAAAATTAGCAAAAAAACTTGCTGTGATTTTAAAATTGCCGACAGGGAAAAAAGAAATTGTTAGGTTTGCTAATTCAGAATATAGATTGCGAATATTAACTAAAGTTAAGGATAAGAATTGTATAATTGTCCAATCCACTTGCAATCCGGTGAACGACAATTTAATGGAACTTTTTTTATTGATTGACACCTTAAAGCGTTCCGACGCCAGAGGTATAATCGCCGTAATTCCTTATTTTGGCTACTCACGCCAGCATAAAAATTTCAGACAGGGCGAGTGTGTAAGTGCGGAAATGATTTTAAAGATTTTGGTATCACTGGGCGCAAATAAGATTATAACTTTAGATTTCCATAATTTAAAAAATACACAAAATTTTCCAAATCATTTTAAAAATGTTTCGGCGTTGCCCCTAATGGCTAGGGTTGTGGCAAAAAAAGTAGATATTTCAAATAGTGTGGTTGTTTCGCCCGATGTGGGAGGCTATCACCGAGCTCAAATTTTTGCAAACCACCTTTTTAATAAAAGGGGTGTTCCAGTACTTGTTATAAAAAAACAGCGTGATTTGAATCAAATCCACAAAATTAAGCACGGTAAACTAATCAACAATGTCAAAATTTTGGGCAAGACCGTGATAATCATAGACGATATTTGTACTACTGGTAAAACTTTATTATCAGCAGTAAATATTTGTGTCCAGCAAGGCGCAAAGCAGATATATGCCGTGGTAACCCATCCGGATATGGATAGCTCTGTTGTTGATATGATTGATAAATCTCAAATCGTAAGATTTTACACCACTAATTCAATTGAATACTTTAACGCTGTTGCGCGAAATTCAAAAAAAATCAGGAGTGTAGATATATCAAAAATATTAACGAAAGCTGAATTTGCTGGCTAAAATTAAGTAAATTTTAACCTTTAGACCCTTATTTTTAATTTTTTTTGTTCCCATCCCCAAAGTTATTTTCATGCAAGATGTAAAAACTCTTTATTTAAACCCTTGACAGAAGGGTGCTAAAAGGTATATGCATATAGCACAGACCAGACCGCTCAAATGGTTGAGTTGTTTGTTTTGCTTTGAATTTGGAGGAAAAATAACATCAACGCACCCATTTTGGGCTGTCATTCTCAGTAGTTGGAATCTCGGTTTAGGAGTCAAATTCATGCTTACGAAGAGAATCGTGGAGGTTGACGGTCACAGCTTAACCATTGAACAGGTTGCTGCTGTGGCCAGACATCATCACGAGGTTCAGATCAACCCCGAGGCGTTTGCGAAAATCGAACGCTTCCGTAAAGGGCTCGAAGCCGCTACCGTTCGTGGGGACATCATGTATGGTGTCAACACGGGCTGCGGCTCTCGAAAAAACCAAGTGCTGCCGTCGGACGAGCTGTCCGATTACCAGATGCGTTATATCCCGGCCCATTGCTGCGGCTATGGAAATTCGCTTTCACCCGAAGTTACCCGAGCGGCCATGCTTGTTCGGCTGAACAGTTTTTTGAAGGGTAATTCCGGCGTGCGACCTTGCATGATTGAAAGGCTTCGCGATTGCCTGAATTTGGGGCTTACCCCGGTAGTCCCTGAGTTCGGGTCGGTGGGCGCCTCGGGAGATTTAATTCCCCTGGCTCACATGTCTGCGGGCATAATCGGTCTCGAGGGAGGCCAGATGTTCGTGGCAGGCGAAATCCAACCGGCCAGGACGGCTCTTGGAAACCACGGTCTTGAACCCATCACGCTTGCGGCCAAAGAAGCCATGGCGTTGACCAACGGCGCCAACTTTATAACCGCGATCGCGTGTCTTGCGGTGACTGACGGCTGGAATCTTTTGGAAACCGCTGATCTCGCTACGGCCTTGTCTCTGGAGGCTATCCGCGGAGAGCAGAACGCTTTCGATGCCCGCATCCATGAAGCCAGACCCTTACCCGGACAGGTTCATTCTGCGGCGCGCATCAGGAAGTTTACCGAAGGATCACGACGAATGACCGAAGAGGCCAGATCCACCGCGTTTCCGGACGAACAGAAGAAGTTCAGCCACGGCAAGCAGGTTCCCCGCGTGCAGGACGCTTACTCGTTCCGCTGTGCGCCCCAGATTCACGCGGCGGCATACCAAGCTCTTTCTCATCTCAGTTCGATTCTCGAAGTCGAACTCAACTCGGCAACCGACAACCCTCTGGTATTCGAGGATGGTGAGAACGGTGCGCAATACATCGCCATTTCAGGCGGTAATTTTCACGGCCAGCCTTTGGCAGCGCCGCTGGATTACCTCGCAATAGCTCTGACGCCGCTTGCCGGCGCCAGTGACCGGCGAGGATTCGCTCTGACCACTCCCAGGCGTTACCGTTAAATTTCTGGCTCCTGGATTCCGGATTTTGGAATTTTAGTTTTGT
>CAYIHW010000024.1:0-15593 GCA_964363335.1 uncultured Candidatus Saccharibacteria bacterium | reverse complement strand
TTTATGGGGTTTTTCCGCCGCGATCCCATGTAGCCCTGCCGCCAAAAAGTGAAAAGGCCATACCCCATGCTGTCTGTCCTTCCAGGCCCACAGCGCTGGCCGGGACTGTTAATTTTACCCATCCACCGCTTGCCGGAAGACTTGCGGAAACCTGGTAGCGGCTTTGGGTGCCGTTAGTGCCCCAAGTCAAATTATTCGCCCCCCAATAAGCACGGTGGTTCCAGCCTTGCGACATACTGTTCCACTGAAGCATAATTTCGCTTGGCACATTGGCCGGGTCTATATAGACATAAGCAAACATTACGTCCCCGGCGTTTATTGTTAACCTATTAGTAGAATTTTGAAAAAACATCTGATGCATTACAGCGCCTATGCCGCTTTGAAAGGCAAAAGAACCCCCAAATGGAGCCGGATTAGATGACACTTTATTCCAAGGGCAAACATCCGGAGCATCATTTCCACAAACTCCCCCTGTCGGGATACCATCTTCCACCCACACCGTGTCTGTTGGTGAAGCGGGCGAATCATTTCCATTAGGCACAATAACCCGAATTTTTCTGCCTACGGATGTATTTACAGTGGCAACATCTACCGCGGTTTTTCCGACATAAGGCAGTCCTTTTGGAATAAGACCGGCGATATCTTGATAAGTTTTAATCTGAAAATAGGCATCAGCCGTTGAACTATAATTTGTAATATACAATACCTGTTGTTTTGCGGCATCCGTAAAAGTGTATGACCTAGTCGAGTCATCTTTATTTAGGATTACACCGTTAACCTTCCAATAACTTGAAACCATTGGACTTATAGAACACGGGTCACTACCGCTAAAATCAGCACTTGGATTAAATTCGCACAAATATACCTTAATAGAACCGCTCCCTCCAGTATCTAAATAAGTAATATCTACTTTCCCGTAGCCGCAACCCCCGCTAGATGCACTAATACTGCAAAAATCATAAATTTTCTGCCCGCTACTGCCTAAAGTAGAATTGGCGGCGACTTTACCCAAAACAATTGGAGTGGAAGTATGACTAACAACCGGAGATCCTGATAACTTAACATTGTTACTGAAATTAGTGGTATAAGTCCCGTAGGGGACTTGTCTTTTAATGTTAAAAAAAGCTTCTTCCCCCACGCCGCCGGCCGCGTATAGCGCCCCTTCGGTTTTGAGTAAATCCCCGGAAGTCCGGACTTCAATAAATAAAATTGTGGCCAAGCTGAAACTAATAGCCATAACCGAAGACAGAATGACAATGGCCAAAAGCAATGTTACTCCCTGTTCATTGCCTCTTTTAGATTGTATATTTATTTTGTTCATGGCTAAAGTTCTTAATTTTTTTATGGACTAGGGATATCGTATTTATTAGAAGACACGGTGGTTTGATAATAAATGGGCACCACCTCTTTTGTCGGCAACGTCACTTCAAAATGAATAAACATTGTTACAGCCGGCTGAATTCTGGGGTAGCTAGAGCTATAATCCGCGCAGCCCGGACCGGGTGGAGCGGCGCTAGGACTATAAGTATAAGGGTCGCAAACCGGGCGAATCAAGAACATTAATTTTTTTACCGAGAAATTTGGAGGATTCAAAGTTTGTGCCGTCGCCACTCCGGATTTCATCATCATCAAATTTTTAATCGGGTACCCACTAACGGCATTGCCGGAAAATTTACCAGCCCCGGCATATACAGGAGAGGCTTGATCGTCAGCCAAATAAAAACACTCCTGTACGTTTTCCGTATTTATAATTCCTAACTTATTTTCTTTGAAGGCGTACGTTTTTACTCCGGTTACCGGATCCAAAACGTCACCTGTGGGCCGCTGGCAAGGCGCCCCGCTAATACCAGCGGTATAAGTTTGGCCGTTAGCCACATAATAGTCAATTTGGCCATTACGGATTTCTTTGACCAATAATTCCACAAAATTTCTCATTCCCTGGCTGGCCTGCCGCAAGGCCTCGGTTTTTCTATTTATTTTCAGCACATAATTAAACAGGGACAATAAGGCTACCGCCACAATGGCAAAAATAGTCGTAGAAACCATAATTTCCATTAAGGTAAACCCAGCAGTTTTTTTATGGCGGTAATTTATCATTGTAAGAGCTGGTAATCTTTCCAGTTAGTGAGGTTAGTAATTAACGATACTGAGCACTTACCCAAACCGGGCCAGTTGGGACTTTTGGGGCATTTTTTGTCTGTCCACCACACGCGGGACTCCACAATTAGCCGATGGAATTCATCCTGGCTATAATTACCGCTATTGTCTTCCGTCAGCAGAATTTGCCGATAAAATCCAGACGTACCGTTAGTTATACCGTCATTGTTGTTTCCTGTATTATAAAATCCTAAAAAGGATGATAAATTCATGGATGAGCCATCATCGAAATCTAAGCCCCAATCGCCATTGTCGGTTTTGGAGTCACTCCAGATAATTTGTTCGTTAGCGGCGTTAGCGGCTTTTATACCAAGACGAAACGCCACTTTGGGCGAAGAAGTGCCAATGTTAAACCCGTTAGGATTATAATTTAACCACTGTTTATAACATTTAGCGTTACTTGCTCCGGTGGAATAATTATAGCAATCGGTATTTATGGGGCTCTGTTTTAACCAATTGGTGTCCCGCATATTTTTAACCGCTTCAATCCCTTCTCTAGCCAAGCCGGTAGATATAATTTGCTTAGTAATGGCAGTGGAGGCACTAAAGGAAAAAATGGCCAAGCCGGTAGCCGCCGTTACTCCCATGACTAAAATAAACAAGGCCACCAAGGTTTCAATTATTGTTTGCCCGGCCAATGATATTTTTTGCTTTTTTACGTTTCCCATATTAGACTTGTTGCTTAATAATTTTTTGAAACAAAATATGATATTTCAGACAAAACCGCAGTTTATAAATTTTGATGTTTAACCATAGTTAAGCGGAGAAATTTTTAACAAGGTTTTGGCGAAAGAGCATATTTTGGGCGAAAAATTATTAAGCAACAAGTCTATTAATCAAAACTAACACCCCCGGTAATACCATTAATAATTACGCGTTTTTGCAAACTTGTGGCCGCGGTGTGAATTAAAGTTATGGTCATAATCGAATCTGTACTGGCTGAACAAGAGGCCGGGTTATAGGGGCTAACAAAAGCACAGGCGACATTAGTTTGAAAATTTACTAATTTTTGATAGTCGTCAGTGGAGACAAGAGTATATGGGTTACCGGGTAGAGTTACCGGCGTACAGCCGTCATTAAATAGGACCTTGCCATATGGGGCGACAAAAGCCGTCAAAGCGCAAACAGTCGGACTTTGAGTGGCTGGAATTTGTGGCCGCCCAGAAATACTGATTCCGGAAATTTTAACGTTAGTCGGCAGTTTAATTGTTTCTACATCTTGCATCATGGGAGAACTGCCCACATTATATATTGCCTGAATGGTATATTGAGTGGGCTTGCTTAAATCAAACTTTACCACATAGTACTGCGCCGGTTGGCCGGAAGATAAATTCCTGGACGAAAGCGTATAGCTCTCGGCCTTACGGATATTACTGACCAATTCATTTTGCCCGATTTTTATGTCCCGCGGCGCTCTCTGTCCGTTAATATTAACTATTAAGACGGTAAATAATAAAGCTGAGATAGTCAAAACTACCATTAGTTCCATTAGGGTAAATCCAGCACTATTTTTTTGGTAAAAAAAATAGTGCTGGATAAACCTGTGTGCAACTTTTAAAATAGAAATTTTAGGCTTTATATTGCTCATTTTGTTTCTAAGGCTTTGAATTACTAAACTCAAGATTCCCCATGTTTGTCATTGCAGTAGCATCCGAAGCAATCTGGGTTTATGGCTTATTTATCTAGATTGCCGCGTCGGATGCACTCCTCGCAATGACAGTTTCGTAATTCAAAGTCTAAGGGCTATTTTCATACCCAGACTTTTAAGTATCTACATTATACCCTAAAATCCCAAAAATGCCATATACCAATTTAAGAGTCGGTCGCCATACAACAAAGCCAAAAAAGCGCCAAAACTTAAAAAAGTCCCGAAGGGGATCTGGCTTTTTAAAGTTTTTCTCGTAAACATAAGTAAAAATATAGAAATTGCTCCGCCCAACAACACCGCAATAAAATAGCCCACAAATATTTGCGGCCAGCCCAAAACCAAACCCAAAAATAGCCCCAGTTTTACGTCGCCGAAACCCATCCAACGCCCGTTAGAAAAATACCACACCAGCCAAAATGGCAATGCCCCCAAAAATAAACCTATTATTCCCGACACAAACAGCCCATGAAGCGGCCAAAGGGAAGCTCCCCCAACCATTGTGAGAAAAAAATTAAAAATTAACATTAAGACGGAAGCAAAAAAAACAATAGAATCCAAAATTATAAAATGCTCTAAATCAATCACAAACACGCACAACAGTACAGCCGCGGCAAAACAGTTTCGAATATACAGCAAGACCTCAAAAAAGTTAGCCGGCGCCATAACGAACCACAGCCCGGCAAACAACAGTCCGGCGCATAATTCAATGACAAAATATCTCAACGAAATTTTCTTATAACAATGCCGGCACTTACCCCGTAAACCTAAAAAACTAAATAATGGGAATAATTCCAGCGTCCCTAAAGTATGATGACATACAACGCAAGATGACCTGCCGGTAAGTTTTTTGTCCTCGGGAAGGCGCAAGATGACGACGTTCAAAAAACTGCCGACAATCGCGCCAAAATAAAAAATTATTCCGAGTATTAAATATTCCATATTAATTCGCTTATTCATCTACCGGACAAATCCTATCATGCTACTGTGTATGATAGGATTTGTCCGGTAACAAAACTTATTAAATTTAAAAAGAAATCCTTAACACCTATTCCAACTGCCCCTGTTCCGGGGGCAAATTAACCGGAACCGTCTTGGGGTCTTCCGCGTCTTTAGCCATTTTTGCCAACGCTCGTAATTCCATTATATCCGGTCGTAATTTAAGCGCGCTTTCCAGCGCGTAAATTAACTGGGATTTTTTGCCCTGCACCTGATAAATTTTAGCCAGCTGAAACCACCCGGGTAAATACTTTTTATCCAAACTTAAACCGCTTTTTGTCAATTCTCGGGCGGTGTCGGGGTCGAAGTTGTAAAAATAAAAATAGCCCAGGCGGACATAACGATTAGCCGCGAAGGGATCGATTTTTAAAGACTGCGTCATATTGCCGATGGCCGCTTGAAAATATTGTTTATCTCCGGTTTTTAAAAACGACAAGAAATTTAAAGTCCCTGCCATAGAATAAGTAATGGCCGATTTAGGATGCAAATTAACTAAGGCCTTTTGGGTTTTGGCAATATCTTGTGGGTTGCCACCGCCTAAAACTTGGCTTCCCGCTTTATACAAATAATAAAGCTGGTTGGTGGGGTTTAAATAAATGGCCCAGGTAGACAACTTCCGAGTTGTTTGATAATCCCGCCCGGCATAAGCCCAAACGGCCCTATAAAAAAGGTGCTCGGCAGTAAGCAAACCTATGCCCATAACAGCCAAACACGCCCCGACAACAAAATACATAAATACAATCGGTTTTTTTAACTTTACTTCAACTGCCTCCTCATCCTCGAGGGAAAAAGCTAATGCCAGCAATACGGCCAAGGACAAAAAACATGGAATCGCCACCGGCGTAAACGAAGCGGAAATAGAAAAAATCACTAATGAGCCGACAACAGCCAAAGCCAAATAATCCCGATGTTTTTTAAAATGCCCGACCGCGGTCAAGATAGCAACAGCCAATAAAACCAGAAAAGCCAAAACCGCCGGCACTCCGGCGGTGGCCGCCAGCTGCAAGAATAAATTATGCGCGTCGTCAAAATTCTGCACAGAATTGGATAAATATTTCTCGCGATTTTGTTCAAAAAATTGCTGAAAATTTCCCAAACCCACTCCCACTAAAGGATGTGCCGTTACAGCTTCCCGAGCCATCCCCCAGGAATAAAGGCGCGTAGTGGCATTTTCCTCGGATAATGATAATGTCAGCCTGCCATTTTGCGCGGAGTAAGCTTTAAAAAACCCTAGAGTCAAAATGCTAACTAAGGCAATGCCTAAAAAGCCAAAAATTAAAACTTTCTTGCTTTTAGAATAGAGAGAGGCTATAACTAGCATGGCTAAAAACCCAACCCCCAATCCGAGCCAAGCCCCGCGGCTTGCCAGCACTATAACGCAAACCACCATAAAAACCCCAGCTAAGGCATAATATAATTTGGCCGTAAACTTTTCAGACTTGTACCAAAAATACACAACAAACGGCAGAAGGCCGGACACAAACATGCTGGAAAATATCGGGTTGCCCAAAAGGCTCGGCGCCCTGGCAATCACGGGCATATCCAATCCTTCATAATAGCCAATCCCCTGGGTCTGTAAAATTCCCACTACGGAAATGATAAGCGCGTCAAAAATTAAGACCTTTACCAGTACCACCAGGCGCTGCATCCCGCCTTTAAATAAAAGCAAAAAAATGGTGGCAACCCATATACCGTAAAACAACAGGCTGTTAGCAAACCGATAGTAAAAACCAAAAATGCTATTTATCCGGTCCGGGGAAAAAATAGTTGATAAACTTATAAAAAAAATAAAAGCCAAAAGCAATACCGCCGGCAGGCGGGGAAAAGTTTTTAGATTATTTTTACCTTCCAAAGCGCCACTTTTTAAACCCAACAAAAAAATTGCCGCTCCCAATAACATTAACCACAATGCGTATTTTACCGTCTCAAAATTCTCCCTGGTGTAAATAGTAAAAGCCAAAGGCACACTTAATACCAATAAAAAAAGAAGGCTAAAAACTTTGTCTTCCCTAAACGGCAACCGGAATTTGTTTATTAATTCAAGAAACATGCAATTTAAGTTCTGTTATTTGTTTAAATTAAAAGTGTTCCAGCCTTTTTGAAAATTTCCTTGCTTGCTTGGCAAGCAAAAACTTAAACTGGCGGCGGATGAACTATTTTTTTTGTAAATAAAACTTTCGGGGCAAACAGCGGAAATAAAATTCGGCGCCGGAAAAATATTCAAATAATTTAACATTACATTCTGCTCGTTAAATTCCAAAACATTTGGATACCTATTCTGATCATTATAAAAATATTCTAACGCGGCTGTGATACTTTTTGCCGTACCAATAACCGCGCCGGCCTGCGCGTTATCTTTCCCGGCGGAAACTCCTTGAAAAATAACCACAAACAAAATAACAGCCACTATAAGGCTGCTTAAAATAATTGTTATTTTTGTATTGATTTTAAAATTCACAGTCTTTTTGGATTTATCCAGCCCTGCTTTTTAAGGCAGGACTGGATAACATTAACGAAATTACTGAATACCGGCAGGGGTCAAATAATGAGTCCCGGCGCTATAACCTCCTGTAATAGCACCAATACAGAAAGTTATTGTGTACTTGTCGCCATTAACTGGAGCGGCATAATTATATTCATTAGCCGCACCACAAGAAGGCGAACCGTCGGCCGGAGCCGGGGCGCTTGGGATTAAACCAATATAAGTCGGGGTAAGAGTGACGTTACCAACACCACCTCTAAGAGAACCGACAGTGTTCATAGGACCACCAGCACCGGTACAACCGGCGCAAGTTGGATAAGCGCTGGCATCGTTATAGAACAACTCCAAAGCGGAAGCTAATTGCCTGACATCCGCGAGACGCTTGGCGTCACGTGATTTCTGCCGGGCAGAATTCAGCGCCAAGAGTACCACCGATGCGAGCAAGCCAATGATGGCAATAACCACCAGCAATTCAATTAAAGTAAAGCCTTTATTTTTGTTTCGCAATTTTTTCACCCCCGATCCTTTATCAAACATAATTGAAAATATTCGCATACCTTCAATTTAATATTTAGGTTAATTATATTATAGCATCTTTTAAGGCCAAGGCAACAAAGTTATACACAATTGGGATATCCTTAATCCATCATCTTTTATCCTTTTTGGGTCAAGGATTAATGATGAAAGACAAAGGATATTTTACCCCGCGGTGCTGGCTAAATTATAAATTGGCATCAGTACCCCGGCAACCAATGCCCCCACTCCTAAGCCTAAAATAATCATAATCATCGGCTCCATCAGTGTAGTTAATGTGGCCACTTTGTTGTCTACTTCTTTTTCGTAAAAATTCGCCAATTTGCCCATAATGTCATCTAACTGGGCTGTTTGTTCCCCCACCTTAACCATCTGGGTAACAATATTGGGAAATTCCCTGTGGCCGGACAACCCTTCGCTTATGCTTTTTCCCGCCTGAATTTTGCCCACGGTATCCAAAATTATATCCCGGTAAATCACGTTGTTAATAATTTCCGACACAATTTGCAAGGCCTTAATAATCGGGATGCCGCCAATAACCAAAGTTGATAAATTTCTGGCAAAACGGGCCAAATAAATTTTTTCAAAAATATCTCCAATTATGGGCAAATGGATTTTCATTTTATCCCATTGATACCGGCCAGCCACAGTGGAAACGTAATATTTGACTCCTAAAATTGCCCCGATAATACTTAAAATAACCGTCCACCAATACGCGCCAAAAAATTTGGTCATAGCAATTAAAGCCACGGAAACCGGGGGTAAACTACCGCCCTGCTCTTCCAGCACCGCGGTCAGTTTGGGCAAAACAAACTTAAACATCAATAACCCCACAACTACCAACGCGGACAAAACAAAAACCGGGTAAGTCATAGCGCTTTTTACTTTAGCCTTCAATTCATAGTCTTTGTCCAATTGATCAGCCAAATACACTAAAGACTTATCTAATGAACCGGAGACTTCGCCGGAACGGACCAAACTTACGTAAACATTGCCAAACACGTCCGTGTGTTTAACCATAGCGCTGGAAAGGCTGTCGCCATTTTCTACCGAAGAAATTATATCTCCAATAATTTCCAATAAATATTTGCTGTTAATTTGCTCCTGCAAAATTCTTAACGATTGAATAATCGGTACTCGCGCGGAAATTAAAGTAGCCAGCTGGCGGGAAAACATTACCAACTCTTTATTATTTACCGAATGCCCGAACGGATTAAGCTTGGCGAATAAGTCCTCTCCTTGCAACTGAAGGCTGATAATTACCAAACCGTTGCCGGCAAGCAAACTTTCCGCCTTTAACTGGTCGGTCGCTACCACCACACCGGCTTGAATTCCGCCTTGTTTATTTTTTGCTTTATAATTAAATTTCATATAGACCACAGATACGCAGATATTCGCAGATTACACGGATAACTGCAGTTTTCAATCTGCGTTATCAGTTTCTAATCTGTGTATCTGCGGTTACGATATTAATGACAAAAAGTACTCATTATCCAAAACAAAATTTTGCGCCACTTCTAATTCCACTTGTCCCTGCTTAACCAACAAAGCCAAGGTCTTATCCAGAGGAATCATTCCTTCCTCTAAACTGGTATGAACAATATTGGGGATTTCATAAATTTTATTATCACGGATCACATTGCGAACCGCGTGATTGGCAATAAGAATTTCGTAAGCGGGGATTCGGCCCCCGCCAATTTTTGGCAGCAGGCGTAAAGAGACAATACCAGCCAACACGCTGGCTAACTGCCCCCGAATCTGCTGCTGTTGCCCCGCTGGGAACACATCCACAATACGATCAATGCTTTGCCCTGCGTCATTGGTGTGGAGCGTACCAAACACCAAGTGCCCGGTCTCCGCCACAGTAAGCGCGGCGGAAATGGAATCCAAATCCCGCATTTCACCGACCAGCACTACGTTAATATCTTCACGAAGCGCGGACCTTAAAGCGCCGGAAAAAGTTGGAGTATCCAAATAAAGTTCTCTTTGGGAAATAATTGACTTATTCGGCGAAAAAACAAATTCAATCGGGTCTTCAATCGTTAATATGTGTTCGCTTCGGGTATTGTTTATTTCGTTAATCAACGCCGCTAGCGCCGTTGATTTCCCGTGGCCGGTGGGCCCCACTACCAATACCAAACCTTGTCTTCTTTCAATAAATCTTCTCAAAGTTGACGGCAAATTTAACTCTTCCAAGGTTTTTATCTTATTTGGAACAATTCTTAACGCAACGCCCAACACTCCCTTTTGGCGATACGCGTTGACGCGAAACCTTATGTTATCTTTAAATGAATAAGAGAAGTCTATTTGCATATCCTCCTCAAATTTTTGTTTTTGGATCGGAGACAGCAAAACATTTAGCAAATCGCTGATATTATCATTGCTTAAAACCTGATAATTATCCAGACGAATTAACTGAGTATCCACGCGAATAATCGGCGGCTCACCCACCATTAAATGAAGGTCCGAGGAATCCCGTTCAAGAACCACGGAAAGCAGCTTATTTAATTCTAACTCACTGGCTTTGTACATATGATGAAATTCCAAATATCAAATTTCAAATGAATTTCTAAATTCCAAATATCAAATTTTTTCAATTTAATTATTTAGATTTTATTTGGCATTTGTAATTTGATATTAATTCTATTTAATTATTTAACACCGCTTTTACAATATACAATAAATCTTTTGGCCTGCTCAGCCGGCGATCAACATGGCCGCAAATTCCGGCATCCATAAGCTCTTTTACTACATCCCCTCCGGTATTATACCCCATAGTAATTACTCCGATATTTGGAAATTGGCGTAACAAGTTCAACACTAAACCACGCTGTAAATTACCGGCCTCAATATTTAATACCAAAAGCCGCGGGGAAAAAGAAAATAAAAGCTCTTTTAGACCGTCGATTTGTGGACAGTGTTTAATGTCAAAATTGTGCTGCGATAAATAGTGTCCATACAGAGCCGCTAAATATTCTTCCGGCTCACAAATTACAACCCGGCGGACTTGCGTCTGGGTATCGACCAAGTCCGCGATATTAAATTTTTCTTTAAATAAATAAGACATTTTATATTAACTAAAGTTAAGTAAAATTCACAAATTAAATAAAATTATTTAGCCCAATTGCCATAAAATTTTATTTAATTATTCCGTGGTTACTCTAATAACTTCTTCTATTGTTGTTTCTCCCCTAATTACTTTTACCATTCCGTCTTGTTTTAAAGAAATCATCCCGATTTTTTGCGCGGCCTCATAAATTTTGTTAGCGGAAGACTTGCCTAAGATTAAATCCTGAATTTCCGTATTAGAAGGAAGCACTTCAAAAATTCCCATTCTGCCGCTGTACCCGGTATGGCCGCATTTTTCACAGCCTTCCCCTTTAAATATTTTAATCTGAGTTTTGTCTATTCCTTCAAAATAATCATCCGAAACGCCGACCAGCTCTTTTTTAATTTCTTCTTCAATTAATTTGCTAACAGGCAACTCTTTACGGCAATCAGGGCAAATTTTTCTGACCAAGCGCTGGGCAGCGACTACGTTTATGGAAGCCACCAGCAAAAAAGGCTCCATGCCCATGTCCATTAAACGGGGAATGGCGCCGATGGCATTGTTAGTGTGCAGAGTGGAAAACACCAAGTGCCCGGTAAGCGCGGCTTGTACGGCCAATTCCGCGGTTTCCCGATCGCGGATTTCCCCAACCATTACGACGTTCGGATCCTGGCGTAAAATACTCCGCAGACCCGCGGCAAAAGTTAAACCGATTTCCGGATTAACTTGGCTCTGGTTTATTCCTTCAATAAAATATTCGACCGGATCTTCCAGCGTAATAATATTAACCGAAGTAGTATTGATTAAAGACAAAATTGAGTACAGGGTGGTAGATTTTCCGCTTCCGGTGGGACCGGTAATCAAAAAGATTCCATGGGTTTTTTTAATATTTTCATTCACCCACGCCAAAGCCCTGCCGCGAACCCCTAGCTGGTCTAATGTCGGCGCCTTTGTGCTTTTATCCAAAATACGCATGACGATTTTTTCCCCATAAATAAGTGGTAAAATTGATACGCGCAAGTCTACGGATTTTTTGCCGACCTCCATATGAAACCGGCCGTCTTGGGGCAGACGAGATTCGTCAATTTTTAGGTTGGAAAGAATTTTAATTCTGGTTATTATGGAAGAATGGACGCTTTTCGGCAGCATTAAAGATGTATGCAGTATGCCGTCAATGCGATAGCGTACCCGCACGTCTTTTTCGGACGGCTCAATATGAATATCGGAAGCGTTGCCTTCGATGGCGTTGCTTAAAATAACTTCCACAATTTTAATAATCGGCGCTTCTTCTATAACCTGAGGCTTAGCTTCTTTTTTTTCTTCCGTGGGCTTTGAATCTATGGCTTCTTTAATTTGAATATCTTTTAAAGCTTCGCCCACCACCTTTTTTAAATTTCTTTTTTTCCCAATCGCGACAGACACTGATGTATCCGAAGCCAGATACAGCTGCACTTGCAAATTTTGCTTTTGCCCCAAAAACTCCAGTGCCTCCAGCGCCGATAAATTCGTTGGGTCGGTAATAGCAACTTTTAAATTTCGGCCTAATAATTCAAATGGAACAAGGTTATAAAAATTAACCGCCTCCTGAGGAATTAACGCTAAAACTTGTGGAATCATTTGTAGCTTACGCAAGTCAACATAAGGAACATTAAAAAAGGCGGCCTTAGCTTTGGCTAAGTCCTCTTCATCTAAAACCTTTTGGGAAATGAGGAGTTGCCCGAAGTCCTGTCCGCCTTGCTTTTGCAAAGCCTTAAGTTGCTCCGCGACTTGAGGTTTAACAAAACCATTATCGACCAAAAATTGATCGAAACCGGCGGAAATTACGGGAGGCGAATTACCGCCCGGCAGGGGATTAATTTTTGGCGTCAAGTCCATATTTGCGCCTATATAGTGGCTTTAAATTTAAAAGATAAAAATAGATTAAACTACTTTGCTGTACTAATTGGCGCGATTAACTGCGTTTCAAGAATGCCGATCTCGCTTGGATTTACATTGGGGTAGCTCATGTAGCCGAACTCAAAATTTCGGTTGTACAAATCATTTTTAAAATCTAGCGCGGAGCCAAAAGGTAAAATCTTTTCATTGTCTTTTGCCGAAATAATTCCAAGCGATGGGACAGCCGTTGTATCACTTTTAAACAGCCCGTTATATAAAACAAAACCGGCAGTAGCAAAAGCCCCAACAATAATAACTATTTGAATTATAACTTTTTTGTTCATATTTACTATTTTGTATCTGTGTTTGGGCCTAAATAAAAAGCATCTAAAACAAGTACGATGTTAAGATTACCATTTTCCGCGGTGTCTATAGCGACGGAATTAATGTTAATAACCCTGCCGCTTTTTTCAATCTTTTCAATTAACGCGACAACCTGGCTATAAGTTCCAACTACGGAAACAGTCCCGCTCAATCTTTGCACAGAACGGGGCACGGAATACGGATGGGCTAAAACCAGCTTGTCCCCTGCCCATGGCACGTCGCTATTGTAGGCAACATTTACATTGCTAATTGACAATCCGACAGACTGGCTCAAATTCTCCAGCAACATTCTTAGTCTGAGCACCTTAGCGTCAAGGGGCATTGCCTCATCTAAATTGGTAATTTCCTTGGTGTTAGCGGAAAGTTGCTCCACCATTTTTTTTAAATCCGCTACGGTGCCGGAGATCTTTTTTTCTTCAGCTTGAACTTGGGATAAAGTATTATTTTGCTGGCTTATCTGAGCATTTTTTGGCATAATAATGAACCAATAAAACAACCCGCAGGCAACTACAAGTAAAACAACCTCAATCATCGGGTTACGAAAAGACTTAGACTGGGGAGAAAAATTAAAATTAATATTTTTTGGCAAAGTTACATTCATGCGAAATTGTTATTTATTACTTGCTTTATGTTGAATCAATTCGGGATTAAATTTCATCATTACGTCAAAATAAACTGTAGAATTATTGTCTTGACCCTGAATCTTATTATAGCCGCCGATTCTAATATCGCTAAAATACTTATTAAAAGCCGGCAAATCAAAGACCTGTAAATATTTATCCAGGTCGCCAATAGTCGGCACATTCCCAGCCATTGTTAAAACCCCGTCAGTACCAACTTTTATATTTGAATAATGGGCTTTATTAAAAGTTACTCTTGCCAACTCAGGCAAAAATTTAGTCCAATATAAGTGGTTCGCCACAACTCCGCTAACCCCCTGCAATTGCTGTTGTCTCACCAACACTTCTTCTCTTTTTGGCAAATTCAATCCTTCCTTTTTTTCTTCGTTAATCCGAGCCTGTGTATTTATTATTCTTTTAGCAATATTCTTTGAATCTATAACTAGCCAAACATAATAAGCCGCTAAAATAATAAAAACGGTCAAAAAAACTTTGACAATAATTTTTGGGGCCGTTGCCCACAAGTTTGTTTCCGGAACCGCTTGTTTTAGTAAATTTATTTGCGCCACAATATTTTTTTAAAATTGATTATATTTTAATTTACTAATTTTTATTTCGTAAGCACTATTCTTCTCTTAAAGCCAAACCAATGGCTATTGGTAAATTTAATGAGTACCTTTTTAAGATGGGTTGTAAATTCTCCGCGTAACTCAGTGAGTTAAAAGGGTTGCCAACTTCCACGGATAATTTTAAATCTTCAAAATATTCAACGATTCCCGGTAAATTTGCCCCGCCTCCCACTAACAAAATCTTTTCTATTTTTATATTCTGCGGCTGATATATTGTTAATAACTGTTTTACTTCATTTTTTATAATATTCAGAATCGGCCTAATGGCATCGGGGATAAAAGTTGAGTTGCTTACACCAAACTCCTTTTTAAATTGTTCCGCCCGAAATACGCTAATATTTAAAGCATGGGCAATCTTATCGGTTATAGTGTCACCGCCGATATTTAAGTTGCGCGAGAGTCTTAAAAAACCGCTTTCAATAATATTCAGTCCCGTACTTCTGGCTCCTATATCAATTATAACACAATTAATCGGCACACTCCCGATTAAAGACCGAATTAAGGATAAAGCCTCAATTTCGCCAACTTGCGGATCCAAACCGGCTAGCAAAAATACCCGCATGTAATCTTTAGTAACTTGTTTTGGCACGGCAGTTAACAACACTTTTACTAAACCATCGGCATTTGCTCCCCCCCCTATTAAAGTCCACGACAAATCCACATCGGATAATGCTAAGGGGACATACTTTTTCGCTTCAAATTCAACCGCTGAACCCATTTCTCCTTCGCTCATTTTCGGCAATTGAATGACTGAAGTAAAAACCGCGCTATTGGGAAAACTGATTACGCAGCGATTAGTGGTTACCCCGGC
Organism: uncultured Candidatus Saccharibacteria bacterium; assembly: GCA_964363335.1. Lineage (GTDB taxonomy): Bacteria > Patescibacteriota > Doudnabacteria > UBA920 > UBA920 > PALSA-1336. The sequence continues at coordinate 408 of CAYIHW010000024.1, read as the reverse complement.
TTTTTGTACCAATTCCTTTAATACTTTTGCCATTTGCTGGATAGCCAAATCATCTTCTCTGCCGCCCAATTGATGATTAATATTGACAATCCCGTAAGTTTCTAAAACGGCTTTGCCGGTATGGGACACTTGGGCGATTTTAATGCTGGAGGTTCCAATATCCACACCCAAAATTGATTTTTTTTTGTTAAATAGGTTGGAAAGAAACATTTTTTTGGAATATTTATATTTTGGTATCTGAATTGCGCTTGTTTAACAACAAGCTATCTAAATTACCTATTTATAATAATATATTTCCCCCTTGTTGTCAAAATTATAATTTTTTGCTAAAATTATCAAAGTCCGTCAATTATAGCGTTTCGGGTGTGTAGCTCAGTGGTAGAGCACGTCACTGATAATGACGGGGTC
>CAYIHW010000023.1:0-15630 GCA_964363335.1 uncultured Candidatus Saccharibacteria bacterium | reverse complement strand
ACCCCATTTTAGGCCTTCTCCCAGATGAAATTAAATAACGAATTCAAGGTGGTGGCAATTTCTTTGGAGCGGATAATTATGCCGATTGGCTCTGTATCTTTGCGGTAAAGCGCAAAGGAAATATTGTCGCCGTAGATGTAACAATCTAAAGGAATGGGATACAAAGTTTCATTTAATAGTTTTACTTCGCGCAAGGCGTAAGCGTCAGTAGAAAGTTTTATCCGGTTAGATTTTGCTAGTCCGGAAACTAAAATTTTAATGGGGATTTTTCGTTTTATTCTTTGGGGGATGTAGTAGTTAGACGAGTGAAATTCTATTTCCGGATGAATTTGCTTTAAGCTGACAAATTCCAAAATTGGTTGTTTTTCTTTTAAGTTGTCAAAATAAAGTTTTTTAATACCCTCCAGGCCTTCGTAAAAAATAATTTTAGGTTTGTAAGAAGCAGTAGCCAATAACAGGCGCAGTTCCGGAATTATAGTTTCCAGTTGGTCAATTTCTGCTTGCTTTTTATTTAAAAGATTTTGCGGGTCTTCAGCAATTAAGTATCTTCTTTTTCCAAGGATTGTTTCGGAAACCAAACCTTGCTTAAGTAAGTTTGGCAAAAGCTTATAAAGCATGGACCTGTTTATTTTAGCTTTTTGTGCCAAGTGTTTGGGCAAAGCTTTGCCCAATTCCAAGCCTGCTAAATAAATTGCAGATTCCGCTTGTGAAAGACCTAAATTTTCTAATAACTCTTGAATCATTATAAAGTGTTGTTATTTATGACACTTTTATTATAACATTATTTACCTTTGTTTGTATATAGATTAGGCTATAAAGTCATCGCAAGATGATAATTTACAACACTTGGGAGGAAAGATGCTTTGGATGATGGTGAAATATTGCAGGGAAGGCCTGGTTTTGGTTATGGTAGAGGCCGGCTTTTCCATGTTTGCCAGTAGTAGATGGTTTGAACTTTTGGTCTTTACTCATGGGTTGGCTTGGGTTGTTGCGGCAATGGTCGGCAAAAGTAGAGGCTGGAAGGCGCCGGCTGAAAGCCCGCTGACAAGATTGTCCACCAAGTTTCAGGGTGAAGACGGTTTCCCGTTTTTGCTACTGATGATCGGCTTACCTGTCTTGCTATCTTCAATGTTTGCAGGATGGGCCATGAGAAGACTGTGTGGTTGGTAGAAAGGAGGTTCGTATGGGTTTTTTGCAGAAGTGGATTATTGGCGAGCCGGAGACTGTAGCCATAACAAAGCAACGGGTTGAACCAGTTATGGTGGAGGAACAAAAGATTTTGGAGGTTGCAGTTGTTCAGCAAGTAGTTTTGCCACCGCCTCCGCCACCAATCAAGTTGTCATCGGGTAATTTGGTGCAACCTTTTTGCATTCGTTCAATTGACCATTCGGTTACTGTGGACGGAAATCTGTATCATGTCCATGTTTATAACCTCCGTTGGTTAAGCAGTGGATTGGCTTCTTGGGCGGAAGTGATTATTAGCTTCTCCGGCAGATGGAGTGTGGCAAGTCGAGGAAGGTTAATGCTCACGCATGGGGGTAACATAAACGATGTTGTCGATGAGATGATTGGGGCGTTTGCCCAAAGCGGGCTTGCTGTTAAGAGGAGGCTGATTGACGCTTGCCTTTACCCAATCCAAAACCAGGTACTCGAGATTGAGAGTAAGCTCAAAAGTTTTTAGTAGCACAAAACCGGTAACTGTTCGGCGACAAGGAGGCGCGCGAACGGTTACCGGTTAAATTTTTTGTCAGTGCAATCTGGAATCATCTGCGTACTTGTGATCTAAAAGCCCTATTTTTTCCACGCTCCTTCGGCAATATATTGCTTCATTAGACTTTGGTAGGGAATGTTTAGCTTATTGGCCTTGAGCCTGACCTGATCCAGTATGTAGAGCGGTATGCGTATAGAAATGGCCTGTGTAGTTGGCTTGAGGTTCGGGAATGGCACATGCTTAAAATCCTTAGCTTCGTAGTAGTCAGCCAAGTTAATTTTGGACCAAAAGTCCCGCTCCTCGTCTTCGTTTTTAAATTTAGGCAATTTTAGATGTTTTTTCATATATATTCCTTTCCCGCTTGCCGGCAGGCCGAGTGGAGATAACTCTGACTAAATAATGACGGATTGTGAAAGCGACGGATAATAGTTTTCCATTTTCGGTAAGGCCAATAATGTTGTAGCGGAGCTCTTTCCCCGAATGAAGCTTGTCGTTTAATATCATGTAATGTTTATCAAAAAAAATTTCTTCGGCTTCCCTGTTTGTTATTCTGTGTTTCGCCCAATTTTTATTGATATTGCCCGTGTCCCATAAAAATCCCTGAAGTTTTTTGAATAAAGTACCCATATGTTTATTGTATATACTGGCTACCACAATGTCAAATGACGCGCGAACATTTACCTGTTAAATTTTGCCTAAGACCAAATATGACGGCCGTCATATTTGGTCTTAGGGCGCTAAAACTTTAAAATCATTTACTGCGGGCTAAGGTGGCAAACTGCAGAAAATATTTATTTAAACTTTCCGGGTTGCCGGATAGTTCTTTATGGTCAAGTAATTCAGCGCAGGCCACTTCTCGCAGACGGCAGAGTTCTTTAATGCCGGTTTTGCGCCAGCGCGGATCGTTGATGGTTAAATCCAAAAGTTCCAACATTCGGTCAAAAGCTTTTTGAAAATAGACAGGCTGGTTTTTTTTCTTCCAATTCAACGCCCGGCCAAATTCGCTTCCCACATTTCCTAATTGTTCCGGTAAAGATAATTGGAGCCATGTCCCAGCGCTTAAATTTTGGTGCTGACTATTCATTGAACTAATTTTTTTATTACTTCCAAAACTTGTTTTTGTAAGGCTTCATTTTCCACTCCGCGCGATCGGTTGTTTTGTCTGGGGCGGATGTTAATCATAGAATCAAACTCAACCATATCGGGGAATTTCATATCCGGATAAAGGTTAACACCCCATAAATTTTCCTGATTTGAGCCTTTTTGTAAAAGTACTGCTTCTTCGTCGGCATGCAAATCGCCGCCGAGAGCTATAATATTTTTTTCAATGTCCACCACGCCTTTAACCATATCGCCAAAACGTTGTCCGGCAATTTCTTTTAATTTATTTAAGGTGATTGGGCCAGTAATTAAAATAATTTCATTCATAATAAAATTATAGCATTGTTTAAGAATTTAGACTGGGTGTGAGCTGTTGGCCCGTATTAAAAAGTGCGGTTTTTGCCCACTATCATTTTTAGGCGCTGGGGAATAATTTCCACCACGCTGGGAAATTTAGCCACAGCTCGGCCAAGCATAGTCAGGTTAAAGCCACGCGGTTCTAAAAATTCAATTTTTTTACATTTAATTACCGTGGTGTTGGGCACTTTTTCTAAAGCTCCGTCAACAATGGCATCGCGGTATTTTAAAATTTGCATTTTGTTAAGCCGTTCCAGAATAAGCAAATCTAAATTGCCGTCGGTGGGGTTGGCAATTTTTTCGTTACTGCTGGAGCCGGAGCGAATGTTGGCCACCAAACCGCCCAGGCCATTTATGGTTACGGTGTACGAGTCGTCCACTCGAATGGTGAAGGCTTTAGTTTCCGAGGAAAGTAGTTTTAGGCTTTGCCACAGCCCGGCATTTTTTAACTGGTGGGACATAACCCCAAACTCCAAGTAGCTAATAAAGTAATTATCGGAAATTTTTGCCAGGTCAATTTTTTCTATGCGGCGGCCGGCAATGGTTTTTACCCCCTGGAAAATATCGCTCATGCCTAAAATTTTGGCTAAGTTGGAGTTTTCATCAAACGGAATAAACCCTAAAGTAAAATCCCGTCCCTTTAATGAGGCCAGCATTTGGTTAAAGGTGTCATCCGAGCCGCAGGCAATTAAAGTTTTGGCTCCCCGCTGGCTGGCGGTGTCGACTAAATCCTGAACAGTCCGAAGCGGCGTAACGCGCGCTGTCTCTCCGGAAATTTTAAATTCCGCCAACAAACCTTGGAGTTCGGTTTGCAGCTTTTCAAATTTTTCTATATTTAAACCATTTTGATCCAGGATGTAGTAGTACAATCGTAAAATCCAAATATCAAATTCCAAATTTCAAAAAACCGAAATGCCAAAGGAAAAATGCAGTCTGTACCCATTTGATATTTGAAATTGGTAATTTGAAATTAAATAATTATTCCGGTTCAATTTCCAAGTCTTTTTCCGCGATGATTTTTTTGCCATTGTTTTTATCGGCGCCATTTTGACCCATTGAGCATTTGCCGGTAAATTGGGCGCCGTCTTCCACGCGCAGTATGGCGCAATTAATATCGCCGGATATTTTTGCTGTGCTTTGTAAAATTAAGTGACCGGAAATCTTTAAGTTCCCCAAAATTTCCCCACCTACAATTGCGTTTTCGGCTAAGATATCGGCCGCAATTTTAGCACCCGGGATAATAAACACGCTTTGGCTGGTTTTAACTTTTCCGCTGACCTGACCTTCAATTTTAATATTGCCTTCGCTGTTTAAATCCCCCTGAATTTTTACCGAAGGGCCGACAACAGTTTCTGCCGGTCCATTTAAGTTTTCGTCCATTATTTTTTCCATATAGCGTTCCCTTATTTAATTATTATATTAGGAGTAAAAAATAAAACCCATTTAAGATCTTGGTTGGCCTGCCATGCTGACGGCCTGTTGTTCTTCTTCAGTTAACGCAATTTCGCACCGGCCATTCCGAATAGTTTTGGTATAAATGCGGTTTTGCTGGCGGCCATGCATGGAGGTAATCACTACCCCGGTATCGTGTAGGTCCAGTAAGGCCAAGGCAAAGCTAAAATTACCTCCCCCATCTTCAAATGGGTTAAAGCGCACCAAGCCTAATTTTTGCATGGCAAACGAACTTTTATGGCTTAAGGTTTTCAGAGCCGCTTCCAGTTGGGATTGTTGTTGCCGGCCAAGGCTTAACTCGGTTTGCAAGTTTTTAATGATTTCTTCCAGATCCCCCGCGTTTTTTCCGGCAAAAAAAGACTTCCTTAAGGCATTAAAAGTCCTAATTTGCCAGACGCAATAGCCGGAAACCAATAAGGCGATTACGCTTAAAATTAAGATATAAATGGGAGGAAAGTTATTCATGGGTCTGTTGGCGAATGTGCTTTTAAGACGAAATTTAAAAATTACGAGCGGATTGGCACAAATAAATTTTGATGTTTAACTGGAAGTTAAGCTGATAAATTTTTTGGGGCAAGCCGCCGGAATTTTGAAATTGCAGTCAAAATGATATTCGGCAACAGACCCTTAACAGCTAAACTATTGTAGCACTAGTTACTGGTTGCTTTCAAATGGAGAAAAATGATATAATATTTAAGTTACTTTCAGGACTTAAAATATTTAGATTACATACCCTATGTCAAAAAAACACAAGCCAGGATTTATTCAACAAACCGGCGGCCATGCCGGGGTTTTATCCCATGAAGTCGAATATCGCATAATTAAGCATGATTTACTGAAAGTTTTAGCATTGAACGTGGTCTATTTTGCGCTTATTTTAGGCTTATATTTTACAAATCAACAGTCTCACTTTTTAGATACATGGTTTAGCAAGATTCTGCGCTTCTAAAGTTATATTTGTCGAAACCCTTCACTATTATTTATAGTGAAGGGTTTTTATATCACATATGGTATTTAATTTTGACTTGAGGGGTTTTTTGTGTTATTATTTTAGATATTTATATCATCAAAGATAATTTAGAGCTATTGTTATGAAAACCAGCGTCAAAGATCATAAAAAAATCGGCCAGTTTATTGCCGAAGTTCGGGAATTAAAAGGGTTTACTCAGAGTCAGTTCGCGCGCAGTTTAAAAACCAGCCAATCGGCAGTGGCCAGAATGGAAAAGGGTCAGCAAAATTTAACAACGGGGATGCTGGCAAAAATTAGTGCGGTGTTAAACCGTGAAATTATTACTCTGGCCGACAACTCAGTAAATTTTAAAATTGAAGGCGGGCATAAATTGTCCGGCAAAGTGGCGGTGAATACTTCCAAGAACGCCGCAGTCAGCTTGCTTTGCGCTAGTTTGTTAAATAGCGGCAAGACCGTCTTAAAAAATGTGCCTAAAATTGAAGAGGTTAACCGGGTCATTGAAGTTTTGCAAAGCATTGGCGTGGCCGTTAAATGGCAAGGCAGTGATGTGGAATTAGTGCCGGGGAAAATTAATTTAAGTAAAATTAACCGCGAAGCAGCGGTTAAAACCCGGAGCGTCCTTATGCTCCTTGGCCCTTTAGCTCACCTACTGCCGAAATTTTCACTCCCTCTTGCCGGCGGCTGTAAACTTGGTGCCAGAACCGTTCGCCCGCATTTGTATGCCTTGGAAAAATTAGGCATGCAAATTAAAACCTTTCATAATCACTACGCCGTGGCCTGCCAAAAATTAGCGCCCGCGGAAATTGTGCTCTATGAAATGGGTGACACAGTAACGGAAAATACGCTTATGGCTGCGGCTAAATTGCCAGGGCTTACTACCATCAAACTAGCCTCCTCCAATTATATGGTTCAGGATTTGTGCCGCTTTTTGGGTGTTTTGGGCATAAAAATTGAAGGCATTGGTACCTCTACTCTAAAAATTCATGGGCGACCGGAAATAAACACCCGCGCGGTATTTCATTTAAGCGAAGACCCCATTGAAGCCATGTTGTTTTTGTCCTTGGCGGCCACTACCAACTCATCTATTACCATTGAACGCTGTCCCACGGACTTTTTGGAACTGGAATTGTTGAAGCTGGAAAAAATGGGTTTTAATTATAAAATTTTAAAACGCTACAAAAGCCTTAACGGGTTTACCAATTTGGCGGATATTAAAACTTTTCCTTCTACGCTTATTGCCTTGGAAGAAAAAATTCATCCCCTGCCCTATCCCGGTTTGAATATCGACAACTTGCCGTTTTTTGTGCCTGTGGCTACGCAGGCCAAAGGCACCACGCTAATTCACGATTGGGTGTATGAAAACCGGGCCATATATTATATGGAATTAAATAAATTGCGGGCCAATATTATTTTGGCCGATCCGCATCGCGTGTATGTCGATGGCCCGAGCGAATTAAAGGCGGCAGAGATAATTTGTCCGCCAGCTTTGCGGCCTGCCGCGATTATTTTAATTGCTATGCTGGCGGCCAAAGGTACTTCCCTGCTTAGAAATGTTTATTCCATTAACCGCGGGTATGAAAATTTGGTTAGCCGGCTAAACAAGCTCGGAGCCAAAATCGAAATTTCTCATGGACTTTAGTTTTTTACATTTGGGAGTTTGGACTTATGTAATCTTGTTTTTTGCCATGTTTTTTGACGCCAATTTAATGATAATTATTGGCGTTTTTGTCATCAGTTCCGGCCGGCTTAACCCTTGGCTTATTGCCGGAATTATTATTTCCGGAGCTTATTTGGAACAGCTGGCTTGGTTTGGGGTCGGACGATTAATGAAAAAATCTTCGTTGTTGTCACGCTGGGCGACAAAGGCCGTGGGAAAATATGATGAACATTTAATAAATCGCTCCGCCAGATCTTTACTGCTGACAAAATTTATATATGGTACTCACCGCGCTACTTTGTTGCGCTCAGGCATGCTGGATATAGCGTTTAAAAAGTTTAGCAGGTCTTCAGCTGTGGCAGTAGTTTTTTGGCTGGGAATTGTAGGAACTTTTGGGTTTGCTTTTAGTTTGTCTTATTTTGCCGTAAAAACTTATTTAAAGTATGCCGAATACGGCCTACTGGCTATTGTAATAATATTTTTCTCCGCCCAATATTTTGTTTCCAAGTCTTTGGAAAAAGAATTGTAAAAAAATTTGATTTTCCACCAAAGAAAAACACTCAAAATATTTTGAGTGTTTTTCTTTGGTGGAAAATCAAATTTTTTTACAATTCTTTTTCCAAAGACTTGGAAACAAAATATTGGGCGGAGAAAAATATTATTACAATAGCCAGTAGGCCGTATTCGGCATACTTTAAATAAGTTTTTACGGCAAAATAAGACAAACTAAAAGCAAACCCAAAAGTTCCTACAATTCCCAGCCAAAAAACTACTGCCACAGCTGAAGACCTGCTAAACTTTTTAAACGCTATATCCAGCATGCCTGAGCGCAACAAAGTAGCGCGGTGAGTACCATATATAAATTTTGTCAGCAGTAAAGATCTGGCGGAGCGATTTATTAAATGTTCATCATATTTTCCCACGGCCTTTGTCGCCCAGCGTGACAACAACGAAGATTTTTTCATTAATCGTCCGACCCCAAACCAAGCCAGCTGTTCCAAATAAGCTCCGGAAATAATAATTCCGGCAATAAGCCAAGGGTTAAGCCGGCCGGAACTGATGACAAAAACGCCAATAATTATCATTAAATTGGCGTCAAAAAACATGGCAAAAAACAAGATTACATAAGTCCAAACTCCCAAATGTAAAAAACTAAAGTCCATGAGAAATTTCGATTTTGGCTCCGAGCTTGTTTAGCCGGCTAACCAAATTTTCATACCCGCGGTTAATGGAATAAACATTTCTAAGCAGGGAAGTACCTTTGGCCGCCAGCATAGCAATTAAAATAATCGCGGCAGGCCGCAAAGCTGGCGGACAAATTATCTCTGCCGCCTTTAATTCGCTCGGGCCATCGACATACACGCGATGCGGATCGGCCAAAATAATATTGGCCCGCAATTTATTTAATTCCATATAATATATGGCCCGGTTTTCATACACCCAATCGTGAATTAGCGTGGTGCCTTTGGCCTGCGTAGCCACAGGCACAAAAAACGGCAAGTTGTCGATATTCAAACCGGGATAGGGCAGGGGATGAATTTTTTCTTCCAAGGCAATAAGCGTAGAAGGAAAAGTTTTAATATCCGCCAAATTGGTAAACCCGTTAAGGCTTTTGTAGCGTTTTAAAATTTTATAATTAAAACCCATTTTTTCCAGCTTCAACAATTCCAGTTCCAAAAAGTCCGTGGGACAGCGTTCAATGGTAATAGATGAGTTGGTAGTGGCCGCCAAGGACAAAAACAACATGGCTTCAATGGGGTCTTCGCTTAAATGAAATACCGCGCGGGTGTTTATTTCCGGTCGCCCATGAATTTTTAGAGTAGAGGTACCAATGCCTTCAATTTTTATGCCCAAAACACCCAAAAAGCGGCACAAATCCTGAACCATATAATTGGAGGAGGCTAGTTTGATGGTAGTAAGCCCTGGCAATTTAGCCGCAGCCATAAGCGTATTTTCCGTTACTGTGTCACCCATTTCATAGAGCACAATTTCCGCGGGCGCTAATTTTTGGCAGGCCACGGCGTAGTGATTATGAAAGGTTTTAATTTGCATGCCTAATTTTTCCAAGGCATACAAATGCGGGCGAACGGTTCTGGCACCAAGTTTACAGCCGCCGGCAAGAGGGAGTGAAAATTTCGGCAGTAGGTGAGCTAAAGGGCCAAGGAGCATAAGGACGCTCCGGGTTTTAACCGCTGCTTCGCGGTTAATTTTACTTAAATTAATTTTCCCCGGCACTAATTCCACATCACTGCCTTGCCATTTAACGGCCACGCCAATGCTTTGCAAAACTTCAATGACCCGGTTAACCTCTTCAATTTTAGGCACATTTTTTAAGACGGTCTTGCCGCTATTTAACAAACTAGCGCAAAGCAAGCTGACTGCGGCGTTCTTGGAAGTATTCACCGCCACTTTGCCGGACAATTTATGCCCGCCTTCAATTTTAAAATTTACTGAGTTGTCGGCCAGAGTAATAATTTCACGGTTTAACACCGCACTAATTTTTGCCAGCATCCCCGTTGTTAAATTTTGCTGACCCTTTTCCATTCTGGCCACTGCCGATTGGCTGGTTTTTAAACTGCGCGCGAACTGACTCTGAGTAAACCCTTTTAATTCCCGAACTTCGGCAATAAACTGGCCGATTTTTTTATGATCTTTGACGCTGGTTTTCATAACAATAGCTCTAAATTATCTTTGATGATATAAATATCTAAAATAATAACACAAAAAACCCCTCAAGTCAAAATTAAATACCATATGTGATATAAAAACCCTTCACTATAAATAATAGTGAAGGGTTTCGACAAATATAACTTTAGAAGCGCAGAATCTTGCTAAACCATGTATCTAAAAAGTGAGACTGTTGATTTGTAAAATATAAGCCTAAAATAAGCGCAAAATAGACCACGTTCAATGCTAAAACTTTCAGTAAATCATGCTTAATTATGCGATATTCGACTTCATGGGATAAAACCCCGGCATGGCCGCCGGTTTGTTGAATAAATCCTGGCTTGTGTTTTTTTGACATAGGGTATGTAATCTAAATATTTTAAGTCCTGAAAGTAACTTAAATATTATATCATTTTTCTCCATTTGAAAGCAACCAGTAACTAGTGCTACAATAGTTTAGCTGTTAAGGGTCTGTTGCCGAATATCATTTTGACTGCAATTTCAAAATTCCGGCGGCTTGCCCCAAAAAATTTATCAGCTTAACTTCCAGTTAAACATCAAAATTTATTTGTGCCAATCCGCTCGTAATTTTTAAATTTCGTCTTAAAAGCACATTCGCCAACAGACCCATGAATAACTTTCCTCCCATTTATATCTTAATTTTAAGCGTAATCGCCTTATTGGTTTCCGGCTATTGCGTCTGGCAAATTAGGACTTTTAATGCCTTAAGGAAGTCTTTTTTTGCCGGAAAAAACGCGGGGGATCTGGAAGAAATCATTAAAAACTTGCAAACCGAGTTAAGCCTTGGCCGGCAACAACAATCCCAACTGGAAGCGGCTCTGAAAACCTTAAGCCATAAAAGTTCGTTTGCCATGCAAAAATTAGGCTTGGTGCGCTTTAACCCATTTGAAGATGGGGGAGGTAATTTTAGCTTTGCCTTGGCCTTACTGGACCTACACGATACCGGGGTAGTGATTACCTCCATGCATGGCCGCCAGCAAAACCGCATTTATACCAAAACTATTCGGAATGGCCGGTGCGAAATTGCGTTAACTGAAGAAGAACAACAGGCCGTCAGCATGGCAGGCCAACCAAGATCTTAAATGGGTTTTATTTTTTACTCCTAATATAATAATTAAATAAGGGAACGCTATATGGAAAAAATAATGGACGAAAACTTAAATGGACCGGCAGAAACTGTTGTCGGCCCTTCGGTAAAAATTCAGGGGGATTTAAACAGCGAAGGCAATATTAAAATTGAAGGTCAGGTCAGCGGAAAAGTTAAAACCAGCCAAAGCGTGTTTATTATCCCGGGTGCTAAAATTGCGGCCGATATCTTAGCCGAAAACGCAATTGTAGGTGGGGAAATTTTGGGGAACTTAAAGATTTCCGGTCACTTAATTTTACAAAGCACAGCAAAAATATCCGGCGATATTAATTGCGCCATACTGCGCGTGGAAGACGGCGCCCAATTTACCGGCAAATGCTCAATGGGTCAAAATGGCGCCGATAAAAACAATGGCAAAAAAATCATCGCGGAAAAAGACTTGGAAATTGAACCGGAATAATTATTTAATTTCAAATTACCAATTTCAAATATCAAATGGGTACAGACTGCATTTTTCCTTTGGCATTTCGGTTTTTTGAAATTTGGAATTTGATATTTGGATTTTACGATTGTACTACTACATCCTGGATCAAAATGGTTTAAATATAGAAAAATTTGAAAAGCTGCAAACCGAACTCCAAGGTTTGTTGGCGGAATTTAAAATTTCCGGAGAGACAGCGCGCGTTACGCCGCTTCGGACTGTTCAGGATTTAGTCGACACCGCCAGCCAGCGGGGAGCCAAAACTTTAATTGCCTGCGGCTCGGATGACACCTTTAACCAAATGCTGGCCTCATTAAAGGGACGGGATTTTACTTTAGGGTTTATTCCGTTTGATGAAAACTCCAACTTAGCCAAAATTTTAGGCATGAGCGATATTTTCCAGGGGGTAAAAACCATTGCCGGCCGCCGCATAGAAAAAATTGACCTGGCAAAAATTTCCGATAATTACTTTATTAGCTACTTGGAGTTTGGGGTTATGTCCCACCAGTTAAAAAATGCCGGGCTGTGGCAAAGCCTAAAACTACTTTCCTCGGAAACTAAAGCCTTCACCATTCGAGTGGACGACTCGTACACCGTAACCATAAATGGCCTGGGCGGTTTGGTGGCCAACATTCGCTCCGGCTCCAGCAGTAACGAAAAAATTGCCAACCCCACCGACGGCAATTTAGATTTGCTTATTCTGGAACGGCTTAACAAAATGCAAATTTTAAAATACCGCGATGCCATTGTTGACGGAGCTTTAGAAAAAGTGCCCAACACCACGGTAATTAAATGTAAAAAAATTGAATTTTTAGAACCGCGTGGCTTTAACCTGACTATGCTTGGCCGAGCTGTGGCTAAATTTCCCAGCGTGGTGGAAATTATTCCCCAGCGCCTAAAAATGATAGTGGGCAAAAACCGCACTTTTTAATACGGGCCAACAGCTCACACCCAGTCTAAATTCTTAAACAATGCTATAATTTTATTATGAATGAAATTATTTTAATTACTGGCCCAATCACCTTAAATAAATTAAAAGAAATTGCCGGACAACGTTTTGGCGATATGGTTAAAGGCGTGGTGGACATTGAAAAAAATATTATAGCTCTCGGCGGCGATTTGCATGCCGACGAAGAAGCAGTACTTTTACAAAAAGGCTCAAATCAGGAAAATTTATGGGGTGTTAACCTTTATCCGGATATGAAATTCCCCGATATGGTTGAGTTTGATTCTATGATTAACATCCGCCCCAGACAAAACAACCGATCGCGCGGAGTGGAAAATGAAGCCTTACAAAAACAAGTTTTGGAAGTAATAAAAAAATTAGTTCAATGAATAGTCAGCACCAAAATTTAAGCGCTGGGACATGGCTCCAATTATCTTTACCGGAACAATTAGGAAATGTGGGAAGCGAATTTGGCCGGGCGTTGAATTGGAAGAAAAAAAACCAGCCTGTCTATTTTCAAAAAGCTTTTGACCGAATGTTGGAACTTTTGGATTTAACCATCAACGATCCGCGCTGGCGCAAAACCGGCATTAAAGAACTCTGCCGTCTGCGAGAAGTGGCCTGCGCTGAATTACTTGACCATAAAGAACTATCCGGCAACCCGGAAAGTTTAAATAAATATTTTCTGCAGTTTGCCACCTTAGCCCGCAGTAAATGATTTTAAAGTTTTAGCGCCCTAAGACCAAATATGACGGCCGTCATATTTGGTCTTAGGCAAAATTTAACAGGTAAATGTTCGCGCGTCATTTGACATTGTGGTAGCCAGTATATACAATAAACATATGGGTACTTTATTCAAAAAACTTCAGGGATTTTTATGGGACACGGGCAATATCAATAAAAATTGGGCGAAACACAGAATAACAAACAGGGAAGCCGAAGAAATTTTTTTTGATAAACATTACATGATATTAAACGACAAGCTTCATTCGGGGAAAGAGCTCCGCTACAACATTATTGGCCTTACCGAAAATGGAAAACTATTATCCGTCGCTTTCACAATCCGTCATTATTTAGTCAGAGTTATCTCCACTCGGCCTGCCGGCAAGCGGGAAAGGAATATATATGAAAAAACATCTAAAATTGCCTAAATTTAAAAACGAAGACGAGGAGCGGGACTTTTGGTCCAAAATTAACTTGGCTGACTACTACGAAGCTAAGGATTTTAAGCATGTGCCATTCCCGAACCTCAAGCCAACTACACAGGCCATTTCTATACGCATACCGCTCTACATACTGGATCAGGTCAGGCTCAAGGCCAATAAGCTAAACATTCCCTACCAAAGTCTAATGAAGCAATATATTGCCGAAGGAGCGTGGAAAAAATAGGGCTTTTAGATCACAAGTACGCAGATGATTCCAGATTGCACTGACAAAAAATTTAACCGGTAACCGTTCGCGCGCCTCCTTGTCGCCGAACAGTTACCGGTTTTGTGCTACTAAAAACTTTTGAGCTTACTCTCAATCTCGAGTACCTGGTTTTGGATTGGGTAAAGGCAAGCGTCAATCAGCCTCCTCTTAACAGCAAGCCCGCTTTGGGCAAACGCCCCAATCATCTCATCGACAACATCGTTTATGTTACCCCCATGCGTGAGCATTAACCTTCCTCGACTTGCCACACTCCATCTGCCGGAGAAGCTAATAATCACTTCCGCCCAAGAAGCCAATCCACTGCTTAACCAACGGAGGTTATAAACATGGACATGATACAGATTTCCGTCCACAGTAACCGAATGGTCAATTGAACGAATGCAAAAAGGTTGCACCAAATTACCCGATGACAACTTGATTGGTGGCGGAGGCGGTGGCAAAACTACTTGCTGAACAACTGCAACCTCCAAAATCTTTTGTTCCTCCACCATAACTGGTTCAACCCGTTGCTTTGTTATGGCTACAGTCTCCGGCTCGCCAATAATCCACTTCTGCAAAAAACCCATACGAACCTCCTTTCTACCAACCACACAGTCTTCTCATGGCCCATCCTGCAAACATTGAAGATAGCAAGACAGGTAAGCCGATCATCAGTAGCAAAAACGGGAAACCGTCTTCACCCTGAAACTTGGTGGACAATCTTGTCAGCGGGCTTTCAGCCGGCGCCTTCCAGCCTCTACTTTTGCCGACCATTGCCGCAACAACCCAAGCCAACCCATGAGTAAAGACCAAAAGTTCAAACCATCTACTACTGGCAAACATGGAAAAGCCGGCCTCTACCATAACCAAAACCAGGCCTTCCCTGCAATATTTCACCATCATCCAAAGCATCTTTCCTCCCAAGTGTTGTAAATTATCATCTTGCGATGACTTTATAGCCTAATCTATATACAAACAAAGGTAAATAATGTTATAATAAAAGTGTCATAAATAACAACACTTTATAATGATTCAAGAGTTATTAGAAAATTTAGGTCTTTCACAAGCGGAATCTGCAATTTATTTAGCAGGCTTGGAATTGGGCAAAGCTTTGCCCAAACACTTGGCACAAAAAGCTAAAATAAACAGGTCCATGCTTTATAAGCTTTTGCCAAACTTACTTAAGCAAGGTTTGGTTTCCGAAACAATCCTTGGAAAAAGAAGATACTTAATTGCTGAAGACCCGCAAAATCTTTTAAATAAAAAGCAAGCAGAAATTGACCAACTGGAAACTATAATTCCGGAACTGCGCCTGTTATTGGCTACTGCTTCTTACAAACCTAAAATTATTTTTTACGAAGGCCTGGAGGGTATTAAAAAACTTTATTTTGACAACTTAAAAGAAAAACAACCAATTTTGGAATTTGTCAGCTTAAAGCAAATTCATCCGGAAATAGAATTTCACTCGTCTAACTACTACATCCCCCAAAGAATAAAACGAAAAATCCCCATTAAAATTTTAGTTTCCGGACTAGCAAAATCTAACCGGATAAAACTTTCTACTGACGCTTACGCCTTGCGCGAAGTAAAACTATTAAATGAAACTTTGTATCCCATTCCTTTAGATTGTTACATCTACGGCGACAATATTTCCTTTGCGCTTTACCGCAAAGATACAGAGCCAATCGGCATAATTATCCGCTCCAAAGAAATTGCCACCACCTTGAATTCGTTATTTAATTTCATCTGGGAGAAGGCCTAAAATGGGGT
>CAYIHW010000022.1:0-15723 GCA_964363335.1 uncultured Candidatus Saccharibacteria bacterium | reverse complement strand
CGCGTTTCTTCCGCGGCAGGACTGACAATTTTTCCAACAGATAAATTAAGCTCACAAAAAAAATATGGCATAAACGAACCAAAAAAAATTAAACCTCAAAGCATAGCGCAAAGACCACCTGTTTTCCAAGCAGCTGGTTTAACGCCGAAACAATATTGGCGGCTAAAACTTTTAATTTACGCGCCACCTCGCGGGACAAACAAGCCACCAGTAAAACCCCTTTTTTCAAATCCAGTGCCTGAGTCATTTCTTTTGCCTCTTCCACAAAGGACCCCGCCACCTCTCGCCAACATTTCACGATCCTGTATTTGTATAAAGCTTGTTCAAAATTATGCTCTTTGGCGTTTTGAAAAATAAGCTTGTCTATTTTAGAAAACCCTTTGGTGTGATTTCTTAAGGTTAGCATTTTTATTTCAACATTTAAGTTTCTTAATTTTTAACTTCCTCTTCCACCGCCGGGGTTAAGGTGATGTGTTGTGCCGGCATTTCCAGCGGATAGGTGGTGGTAATAAAAGTTTGAAATCTACCTTGCAGATATTTAAGTAAAAAGGTTCTTCGTGTTTCATCCAGCTCCGACAGCACGTCATCCAGCAGTAATATTGGCTTGTCGTCCCCCTTACTTAAATACTCCAATTCCAGAATTTTTAGAGCCAGCACCTGGCTCCTTAGCTCGCCCCGGGAAGAAAATGGCGATAAATAAAGTCCATCGCTTTTTAAAGAAAAATCATCCCGGTGCGGGCCAACCAAACAACCGGCTAAAAACTTCTCCCTCGCGCTTTGTTCCCGCAAGCGATTATTAAAACTTTCGGTTATTTCTTCCAGAGTTTCGCCGGGCAAAGTTTCGTAAAATACTTCCACCGGCCTGTGAAACCCCGAAATTTTGGTGTAGATATCCGCAACGCTAGTATTTAAAAAACTAATGAATTTTTTTCTTTCCAGAATTATATAACTTCCTAAAGCGGCCAACTGCTCGTCCCACGCCCCCAAATCTTCACCATGGCTTCTGCCCGCCTTCATTTCCCCAAGCAATTTATTTTTTTGATAAATGGCTTTTTTATAATTTCCCAGCGCGTCTAAATATGCCAAATTTTTTTGGCACAAAACCATATTCAAATATTTCCGCCTTAAGTCCGGCGCCTTAGTAAACATATCCACATCGGTCGGATCAAAAATCACCACACTAATAAAACCCTGGGCTTCTTTGCGCTTCTTTTTTACCCCATCAATGGCAAAATTGGCATAGATTTTTTCCCGCTTTTCTAAAAATATATCCAGCCGGCGGTTTTCCCCATCTTTTTCTAACACCAATTTTAGTTCCAGATTTACGGAGTCTTTCAGGAAAATAAACTCGGTATCATCTCTGAATGATTTAAAAAGCGAGGCAAAATAAACAGACTCAAGGAGGTTGGTTTTTCCAACCGCGTTTGGGCCGGTTAGCACAACGGTGTCGCCACTAATTTGAATTTCTAAATCCGGGTAATTTCTAAAATTTTTAATCTGTATATTTTTTATCTTCATGCGTCCCAAAAATTTATTAATGTTTTTCTTTAAATCTTAATTGGCATAACTAAATACAAATAATCATCCCTTTCGGCCGGAACAACCAAACTCGGCGAACTATCATCAATAATTTTTAACACTACCCCTAAAGAGTCTATTCCGGAAAGACAATCTAATAAATAACGATGGTTTAAAATTACTTCCCCATCGCCGCCCTCAACTTTGCACGGTAACTCCACCACACTTTTTCCAAGTTCCGAAGATTCAGCGGTTAATACCAGCTGTTGCGGGGCGGATAAAAATTTTAAATTCACACTGTTGTTGGTGCGGCTGAACACGGAGGTGGTTTTTAAAGCTCCGGCCAAAAGCTGTTTCTCCACACCAGCGGAGATGATAAAATTTGTTGGGATTATTTGTTGATAATCCGGATAATGCCCATCAACCAACCTACTCACCACTTCGGTATTATTAAAAGAAAACATAGCTTGGGTAGCGGTAAAAATTATCCCCACCGGCCCTTTTTGCGGGCCGATTATCCGGGAAATTTCCACTATGGTTTTTTGCGGGATGATTACTTCTAAATCTCCCGCGGAATAACCCACCAACTTTATTTTTTTCTCCGCTAAACGATACCGGTCAGTAGCCACCACCCGCAATTCATTCCCGTTAACAATAAATAAAACCCCGGAAATTTCCGGCTGGGTTTGGTTGTTTGATGCCGCGAAAACCACTTGATCAAGCGCGTTTTTTAACTCTTGCGCTTCAATACTTAAAACACACCCATCGGCCACCACCGGTATAAGAGGAAAGTCTTCCGCCGGCATTGTTTTAACTGAAGTATGGTAGTTTCCTACCTCTACTCCCAAATCAGTACCGTTGGTTTGGATTGTCGCGTTTTGGTTTGGCAGGTTGTTTATTAAATCTGTAAAAGTTTTCCCTACAACTGTTATTCCTCCTTCTTCTTCGGTTTTACACCTTACTTGAGTGCTAATCGCCAACTCAAGGTTAGTGGAAGAAATCTTTAACACCCCATACTCCGCTCTTATTAAAATATTATTTAGGATAGGGAGTGTGTTTGTGGAAGAAAGAACCTTTCCGATTATTGACAACCCGTTTTTTAAATTTTCTTGCGTACAGACTACTTTCATAAATAAATTAACTTAATAATATATAGTAATGGTTGTTGATATGTGGATTAGGTTAATATTATAACATTTTGTTATAATATTAACCCCTTTTCCTGTTGATAATTTATGCCTTGGATGAGGAAGGAAAACCAGAAATAAAATAATAAAAAAATATTTATTTTTTATGCACAACCCCACATGTTTATATAAACAGTTTATCCATAATTAAATCCACCTCTTGTTTAAATGATACTTTTTCCATTGTAAGCCTTTTTACTTTTTCTACCGCGTGCATAACTGTGGTGTGATCGCGGCCGCCAAAAAAATCACCAATGGAAGGAAAAGAATTATCTAACTCTTTTCTAATTAAATACATCGCGATTTGCCTTGGTTTAACAAATTCTTTTTTTCGGGACTGTTTTATTAAATCATCCATGGAAATATTGTAAAAACCGGCAACCGACTCGGCGATTTTTTTGGCGGAGGTAACCCGTTTTTTCATCCCTACAATACTGGCTAGGATGGTTTTAGCTTGCTCCAACATAAGTCCCTTGTTTTCCATTTGCTGATAAACCGCTAAGCGATTTAAGGCGCCCTCAAGTTCGCGAACATTGCTTAAGATATTTTCCGCGATATAAAATAAAATATCTTCCGAAATAGCCACCCCCTTTTTTTCCATTTTGGTGCGTAGAATTGCCATTCTGGTTTCTAAATCCGGGGCTTGAATATCTGCTACCATTCCCCATTCAAAACGCGAAACCAGGCGTTGTTCAATGGCCGGGATGTCTTTAGGAAGCCTGTCCGAGGTGATAATAATTTGTTTTCCTTTATCCCTGAGTTCGTTAAAAGTATGGAAAAATTCTTCCTGGGTGCCTTCCTTGCCTGCCAAAAACTGGATATCGTCAATTAATAGCCCATCTACCCCCCGATAGGTTTTTTTGAATTCATCCATCCTTTTTTGGCTGATGGCGTTAATATAGTCATTAGTAAATTTTTCACTGGTAACATAGAGAATTATTTGTTTACTGTTGTTTTGGAGCAATTTATGGCCGGCGGCGTGCATTAAATGAGTCTTACCCAAACCAACCCCCCCATAAATAAATAAAGGGTTATATTGGGAGCCCGGAGTTTTGGCGACTGCCTGGCTGGCCGCGTGGGCCAATTCATTATTTTTACCAATAATGAATGTGTCAAAAGTATATTTAGGGTTCAGGCCGGAAAAATTTTGAAAAAAAGTTTCTTTTGGTTGATTCTGATTTTCTGATCTGTTTTTGGCCAACCCGCTTTTTTGAGCCGGTTGCGCTGTTTGGGTGTTACCAAGTTGATAGCGAATTTCTTTTATTTCAGGGGCTTGGTTTTTTAAAGCTTTTAGCATTTCGTGATGATATTTTGCCGCTATCCAGTCCCTGTTAAACGCGCTGGGTACGCCAATTATTATATAATCTTCCCCTCTTTCTATGATGCTGGTGTTTTTAAACCATGTATTAAAGTTCGCCTTACTTAAGGATATTTCCAGACTTCCTAAAATTGCTTGCCAGAGCTGTTGATTGTTCATAGGGATTAAATTTGGATTTTTAGCTTCGGTTTATTGTCCTCTTAGGGTTCAATACCCCGCAGCTCTTCTGCGGAGGTTCCCCTGCAGTCCCTCCTCGCCCCGAGTGCATCCGAGGGGAGAGGATTGAGGTGAGGGTGCAGTTTGCATCTGCAGTTAATACCTCGTCATCCGCCTCAGGCGGATGCGAGGAACCTTTATTATTACAAGTTAAATACTACTTCTGCATTTTATCAGGGACTTATTAACATGTAAAATTGCCAAAACCCCGCACAAATATAAGTAAAGTTTTTGCCTCTGTGTATATGCTGTGGAAAATTTGTGGTAAACTTTTCTTGCCTGCCATTATTTTTTTAATGTTTTTGTAGGGGGCGGACTTACCTACCCCCCGATGCTTTTTGTGAGCAGTTAGAACCATGGGAGTTGACTGTTGGCCTTTTTTTCTTTATAATAACCCAAGAATTAATTAACTAATCCGAATACTCCGAAAGGAAGAAAGCAGGATCGGGGAACTTGAGCAGTATTCAAATATCAGGGTTACTATAATATGAAAAGAACTTACCAACCAAAAGTGGGAAGAAGAAAAAAAAGACACGGCTTTTTGAAAAGAATGGAAAGTAAGACCGGCAGAAACGTGCTTGCCAGGCGCAGGGCCAAGGGCCGCAAGAAGTTATCCGTTTAAGTTAATTTAATGTTAAAAAAAGTAAACCGCCTTGCAAAAAGCAAAGATATTCAAAAAGCCTTTGCCCGAGGGCGGACTTTTTTTAATCCGTCTTTTACCCTAAAGGCGCTGCCCTCTGATAAGGAGAAGCGCTTTACCGTTGTGGTATCTACTAAGGTATATAAAAAAGCCGTGGATCGAAACAGGCTAAAACGGATTATTAGAGAGCATATTCGAAAAAATTTGAATGGCTTTAAATTAGGGAATTATGTTATTATTACCAAACCTGTAGCGGCGCGCAAGGATGAAGCTTTGGTGTTAAAAGCGGCAATAGATATTTTAAGAAATATAAAGATATGAAGAATTTACTTGCTAAAATCAATGTATTGCCGGCCAAGGCCTTGGTTTTATTGATTAAAATTTACCAGCGCACTCTTTCTCCGGATCACGGCTTATTTAAAGCAAAATACCCGTATGGATTTTGCCGTCATTATCCTAGTTGCAGCGAATATTCCCTGCAAAGCATAGAAAAATTTGGCGCCATTAAAGGCGGGTATTTAAGTGTTAAACGAATTGTCGCTTGTAACCCATTCACTGCCCCAAAAATTGATCAAGTCCCTAATAATTTTTAATTAACCATATGTTTTTAACTTTATATAACGATATTATTTATCGTCCCCTGCTTAACCTGCTGGTATATTTTTATAATATTATCCCCGGCCATGATATTGGTGTGGTAATAGTGCTTTTAACAATTTTAATTCGCTTAATTTTGGCGCCGAGTTTTCATAAATCTCTTAAAAGCCAAAAGGCCATGAGCGATTTACAGCCGAAGTTAAACGAACTTAAAGAAAAACACAAGAATGATAAAGAAGGCCATGCCAAGGCCATGATGGATTTATACAAAGAGCACAAAATCAATCCACTGGGTTCGTGCTTGCCTCTTTTGTTGCAGTTGCCGATTTTAATCGCCCTTTACCAGGTTTTTAGCAAAGCTCTAAATAATCATTTGGCCGGTTTGTATTCTTTTGTCCAGCAACCGGAATTTATTAATCCGAAATTTCTCGGGCTGGTGGATTTAAGTAAGCCAAGTCTGGCTTTTGGCATAGCCGCGGGCTTGGCGCAATTTTGGCAGTCAAAAATGATGATGCCGAAAGCCGGGGTAGCGCAGGATGCCACAGCTAAAGCTATGCAGTTGCAAATGACTTATGTTTTGCCGGTAATTAGTGTGATCATTGCCATAAAACTACCCGCCGGGTTGCCGTTATACTGGATAGTAACCACCCTTTTTGCCGTCGCCCAACAGTACTATATAATACGAAAGCAAACGGATGAACGCAAATAAGAGACGAATGAACACGGATCCGTGTTCATTCGTTATTAATTAGTGTTAATTTATTCCTTATATGACCGACTATAATAAAATTGAAATTGTTAAGAATATTATTGTTGAGCTGTTGGAAAAATGCGGCATCCAAGGTTCTGTGGAATTTGAGGAAAGCATTACTAAAGGCTTGGTTTTTAATATTAGCTCGCCGGATTCATTTATGATTATCGGCCGGCAGGGTTCAACTTTGCATGCCATTCAGATTTTAACGCAGGCCTTGGCCGCCAAGCGCCTGTATCCGCCGGCCGCCGAACAAGAGCCGTTTTGGTTTTCTTTGGATGTAGATGACTACAAGAGAAAGCGTGAATGGTTTTTAAAAGAAACCGCCAAGGCCGCTTCAGACCGTTGTAAATTAACCGGCCGGGCGCTGTCGCTGGAACCTATGCCCTCTTATGAACGCCGTTTGGTCCACGCTTATTTGCAGGAGCATTGCCCGGACGTGGAAAGTTCCTCCATTGGCAACGATCCTTACCGTAAAGTGGTGATTAGGCAAAAAAGATAAATTTAAAACCCTCTTTTAAATTTAGGAGAGGGTTTTAAATATTAATTCTTTTACCCAAGGGCTAAAGGATTAGTGATAATATTATCCAAAAGACCATGGCCAGATCATTTTTAAAGTAAGGGTTGTCAATCAAGCCCTGAAAAATAATAGTGATTAAAAACAACGCCACACCAAGTTTAAAAATATCCCGCCGGTTTTTTACGCCGGTTTTTATAAATACCCAAAGCAGGCCAATAAAACTAAGAAGTCCGAGCAGTCCGGTTTCTACCCACAAATCTAAAAAGATGTTGTGGGGGAAATTATGGGTATCGGTAAGGCCGGGGTCGGTGTTTAATTTTTCCCAGTTTTGGCTAAAGCCGGTAAGCCCAAGGCCCAGGATTGGTGACTCATAAATGGCCTTCCATCCGGTATTCCATAAAGACAGCCGGGAGACGGCGGACTTTTCGCCGTATAGCGGTAGGGTAAAGCGCCAGCGGAGGTTAGGGATGCTGACAATAACTATTACGAGAATTATAACAATAACACCAGCAAGTTTGCGGATTTTTTTGTCTGTGGCAACAATTAAATAAACTAACACTGCCGCGCCAAGGCCGAGCCATCCGGCTCGGGAAAGAGATAATAAAAGCCCAATTGCGCCAAAAAGCCATAAGATAGATTTAAGATTTACAAGCTTAGATTTAAGGCTTGAAAATACATCTGGGATTAATAATGCAAGGAGCGGCGCAGACCAGAGTGCGTAAAAATTTGGATGAATAAAAAAACTTACCGCGCGTTTGGGCTCCATACTATTGCCCCAAAAAGCTTGCGGCAACCCCCAAAGGGAAAAGTATTGCAGTATGGCATATAAGCCGGAAAGGGCAAGGGAAAAGTATATGGCATTGAGCAGATAGTATTTAGTATTGGGAGATTTTTGAATTAGAAAATTGCCAATAAAAATCATGCTGATGGGTTGTAAAAATAATACAATAAATTGTCCAAGTTTTTCTAAAGTTGCACCTTTAACAAATAGACTAATGATTCCTGATAACAAGAACAGCAAAACAAAAATTAAAATTGACCTATCCCAATTTCTGACGGCCGTCAGAAATTGGGATACTTGTTTTTTTAAAAGAAGATAAATGAAAAATATTAACCACAATAAAAACACCCAAACCATTAAGACATTGGTTGGAAGGCTTAAGAGGTGGAATTTTAATACGTATGCCGGGGCCAGAAGCAGGGCGGCAATAAGTAAGCTAATCATTAGACCTGTTGCGTTTTAATTTTTATCCAAAAAGTGCTATTTTGCCAAAACCTAGTTAAAAACTTTTCCGCTTAACTACGGTTAAACATCAAAATTTTTAACGTCGGTTTTGTCTAAAATATCCCATTTTGTCTAGTAAAATTAAAACGAAACAGGTCTATTTTAAGGAATAGTTACTCTTATTTTTTTACTAACAGTGTTGCTATTGGTTTGAACATAGAGTTTGTAACTGCCGCTGTCGGGCGCGGTTAGCCATTTGTACGTGTAGCGGTAAATTCCGTCCACATTGTCAACATTGGCCGCTTTGCCTATGAGCGTATTTTGGCCTTTGTTGTTTTGGGAATAAAAACCAACTGTTGCGTATTGGTTACCGCTTTCAGCCGTTAGAGTAACAGGAAAAACCAGCAGGCTTTGGTCTAAGGGCTCGGCCAGAGCAAGCGGCGCTTGGGTCATAATGTTTACAGTGGCGCTGGTGTCGGCGCTATTGCCATTTATATCAATTGCCTTTATTGCTAAAGTGTAGGTACCATCGCTCAAATTTTTATCAACGCTGAAAATATAGGGTTGTGCCGAGATGTTTTTGTATAATTCCCCGTTTATATAAAGTTCGGCTTTAGCAATCTGGTTTGTCGATGAGATGTTGGCAATTACTGAAAAAGGCAACTTTGAAATGACGCCGCCGTCCGAGGGCTCTAAAATATTCACGCTAATTTTTTGCTCACCGCCGGCCGGCTGCAGAATTTGGGCGCCATTGGGAGGATAAGTGTAGCCGCGAGCTAAAGCCCATGCCACCACAGGGTTTTCCCAGTTGGGATTGTCTCGTCTTTCACTGTGTAGTACCGTATAAACTTTATAAACTATTCTTTCTTGTGGCGTACTTGCATCGGCGGGCTGATCGGTTAAAGAGTCGGTGGCAACTTTAATATGTACGTCATCGTAAGCCGTGGGCACGGAATAATCGGCAAAGGTCTCAGTTTTAGTATTGGGGGTCGCATCGGTGGGCAGTTTGCCTGAAAGTTCGTCAACTGTAATTTTTTGGATCCCTGGGGGAACCGGAAAATCTTCGGCTGGAGTGCCTTTAAGCGCCTCTGTCATAAACTCACGCCAAATAGGCGCGGCCACCAGCACGCCATCAGCGCCTTTTTTTAACAGTTCGCCGTTATTGTTGCCGGACCAGACTCCGGCGGCTAAGGAAGGGGTAAAACCCAATGTCCAGCCATCGCGCCAGTTTTGTGTGGTGCCGGTTTTGGCCGCTACCGGGCGGTCGGATAAAATCAAAGGTGAATTTACGCCGAATACGTAACTACGGGCGTCGTTATCGGTCATAATACTAATTATTTCGTAAGCAGCTTGTGGGTCAAATACCGATTGTGGTTTATTTCTGTACTCCTCAATAGTATTATTTTCTTTATCAACAATTTTTAAAATCGGAGTCTTGTCATTTTTAACCCCCGCGTTGGCAATTACCGACATGGCCGCCACGTGATCAACTAATCTGACTTCACAGCCGCCCAAGACCAAAGACAGGCCACAATTAGAAAGTGGTGAGGTAATACCTAAGTCGCGAGCGGTTTGCACCGCGTTTTCTACGCCAACTAAGGCTAAAGTTTTTACCGCCGGAATGTTCAAACTGCCGGCCATGGCTTTTCTCATAGACACCGGCCCATAGCTTTGTCCATTATAATTACCGGGAATGTAGGCTTTGCCGTTGTAGGTGCCAAAATCTGTAACAACATCTACCAGCATGGAGGCAGGGGAAAAACCGTATTCTTTTTTAAAAGCAGTACCGTAAACATATGGTTTAAAACTGGAGCCTGGTTGTCGTTGCGACAGGGCAACGTTGACATTGGGCTCAAAGGTGCAATTTTTCCCCGGGGTACAGCCGGCCGGTTCCGGGTCGCCAAAATAATCTTTGCTGCCGACCATGGCTAAAATTTGGCCGGTTTTTGGGTCAATGGCCACTAGGCCTGCGTTGTTAGCGTTGTATTTTTTACTGTTTTTTTCCACGCCATTTTTTACTGCTGTTTCCGCTATCTCTTGTAGGCGCGGATCCAGAGTGGTGTAAATTTTTAACCCCCCTTCTTCTAAAGTTTTTTCGCCGAACTTATTAGCCAAATAATCCTGCACCCATAAAACAAAATGGGGCGCTTTAATACCGGTAGTAATTTTACTAAAGTTCACTTTTTCATTTTCCGCTTGTTTTTTTTGCTCGTCAGTAATGTAACCTTGTTGCCGCATTAAATACAAAATAGTATTTTTTCGGTTGTCTAAATTGGTGCGGTTTGGTCCAAAGGGATTGTAAAAAGTCGGCGCTTGAGGCATGGCGGCTAAATAGGCGCTCTCGGCGAGGCTTAAATCTTTTGCGGATTTGTTGAAGTAAGATTGGCTGGCCGCTTCAATACCGTAGGCGTTGCGGCCGTAAGGAATTTCGTTTAAATAAAATTTTAAAATGTCCTCTTTGGAAAAACGCGAGTCTATGGCTACGGCCAAAATTAATTCCCGTATTTTTCTGTCCCAAGATTTATCATCGGTAAGAATGGATTTTTTTACAAACTGCTGGGTAATAGTACTCCCCCCTTGGCTTTTTTTACCGGCCAAAATGTCTACCATAATTGCCCGGGCAATACCGGTAAAAGAAATTCCGCCGTGATTGTAAAAATCTTTATCTTCCACGGCCACGGTGGCATTTTTTAAATTTTGGGAAATTTGGTCAAGGTTAACCAATGTCCGCTTGTACTCTCCGTGAATTTCGTACAGTAAACTGTTGTCGCGGGCAAAAATTTTAGTAGACTCCGGCACTTGCCTGTCTAATAATTTATTCGGGTCCGGCAGGTCTTTGGCATAATATAAAAACAGCATGGCCGCGGCAAAAATTCCCACGGCAAAAAGACGAAAAATCCAAGTTAAAGTTTTTTTCAAGTTGAACTTGAATTTAAATTTTCTAGCCGGCTTTTGTTTAGCTGAACTGATTTTTGGAGGCTTGTAACTATATACTTTCATGGACTAATTATAGCGGTTTTAAGCCTTATTTAAAAGATGCTATAATAGCAGTAATGAATTAGCCAAAATATAGGATATTTATGAAAATTATTACCGATAAAAATAGGATTGAGGAAATATTTAACCGAGGAATTGTGGTGGATGTTCTGCCTTCTAAAGAACAATTTATAAAAAAGCTGCAGACCGGCGAGCGGCTAAAAATTTACATCGGGGCTGACGCAACCTCAAACTCCCTGCATTTGAGCCACGCTAAAAATTATATGTTTTTGGAAGAACTGCGCCAGCTGGGGCACGAAGCGGTAATTTTATTTGGGGACTTTACCGCCCAAATCGGCGACCCCACGGGTCGGAATACCGCCCGGCCGCAACTGACCGCCAAAGAAATTAAACATAATGTAAAAAATTGGCTGTTGCAGATAAAGCCGTTAATGGATTTTACCGATAAGGTCAATCCGCCTCAAGTGGCTTACAATAGCAAATGGTTGGCAAAGTTAACCTTAACCGATGTTCTTAAGCTGGCCTCCAATTTTACGGTGCAGCAAATGATTGAACGGGATATGTTTGAAAAACGCTGGAATGATAACGTGCCAATATATTTGCATGAATTTTTATATCCTTTAATGCAAGGATATGACAGCGTGGCTATGGATGTAGATGTTGAGCTTTGTGGCACAGACCAAACTTTTAACGCGCTTGCCGGCCGACTGCTGCTGAAGCGGTTAAAGAATAAAGATAAGTTTGTGGTGATTGTAAATTTAATGGCTAACCCGAAAACCGGCGCGTTAATGTCCAAGAGCCAAGGCACTGGGGTATTTTTGTCCTCCCCTCCCAACGAAATGTACGGCGCCATTATGGCCCAGCCGGATGAAATGATTGAAGTGCTGTTTATAAATAATACTCGCATCCCGCTTTCTGAAAAAATCGCACTGATGGATTTGGGCCCGCGTGATGCCAAAGCCAAAGTGGCGCTGGAGATTGTAACAAAATTTTATGGGGGGGGAAAGGCGCAGTTAGCGCAAGAAGCTTTTGTTTCGCAATTTAGTAAAGGAGAATTGCCCCAGGATATTGAGCAGGTTAGCTTGCCAGCCGGTAAGCATTTAATAACCGAGATGATAGCAACAGTAATGAAGCTTAGTAAATCCGAGGCCAGAAGATTAATTAGCCAAGGCGGGGTAAAGATTGACGGTAAAGTAATAAAGGCTGATGGAGATATAGAAATTAGCAAAAAAGAAATTTTACTGCAAGTTGGAAAAAGAAGGTATGCAAAAATAAAAGCTAAATAAAAAATTCCCCGCCCTTTAATATAAAGGGCGGGGAATTTTTTATGCAACAGTTTCTTCTTCGGTTTCTCCCGTGTCTTTGGCTTCGGTTTCTTCTACGGCACTGCCACCGTCGGTGGCGTCCTTGTCTTGGTCTTCAAATAACATTTTATTCCCTTCCTGCCCCAAGGATATAAGCCCTTGGGTTTTATTTTTTATCTTTCAAAAATTATATCAGCTCACTTATTCCATGTCTACTATTATTTGCTTGATTTAACTCGGGCAAATTTTGAGGCGTAGTGTCCGGCGCAAAGGGCAATAGCTAAGGCGTCGGCGGTGTCGTCGGGTTTAGGGGGTTTTTTCAGGCCAAAGATTTTTTGTACCACAAATTGGACTTGTTTTTTGTCCGCTTTGCCGTAACCGCAAATAAAACTTTTTACCTGCAAGGGGGTAAATTCGTACAGCGGCAACAGCTGTTTTTGCGCCAAATACAGAATCACTCCCCTGGCCTGCGACACAGTCATCACGGTTTTTTGATTAGTGGTAAAGAAAAGTTTTTCCACACCAATGCAAGAAGGCTTGTATTTTTTTATAAGACTTTCAATATCTTCTCCTAAAGTCAAGAGTCTTTCCGAATCGGAAAGTTTTGACGAAGTGGCAATTACTCCAAAATCAACGATTTGAAAATCGTTTTTATCTTTTTTTATTATGCCGAATCCAGTTGTTGCGGTCCCTGGATCTATTCCGATAATAATCATAACAATTTACATTTAACATTTAACAATTAACCGACTGCAATTGCAGAAAGTCAAATGTTACACGTCAAATGTTAAAGGTTCGCCGAAGTATGTACCCCAATAACGTCTTCGTCATTTTCCAGTTCGGCAAATAGTGCGTCAATTTTAGGTTTTTGTTCCTCGGTTAAGTCTACTCCCTGGCCGGATTCCTTAATTATATCAGCCCGGGCGATTTTTGCCCCCGCCGACAATAATATGTTTTTAATTTTGGATAAGTCATTTGGGACGGTGTAAACTTCCAAACCTTCTTCGGATTCCCTAACATCATCGGCTCCGGCATCAATTGCCGCAAGCTCGATACTTGAGAGATTGTTATCGCGCTCCACTAAAATTTGACCTTTTGTTGAGAATTGCCAGGCCACACTGCCTTGGGCGGCAATGTTCCCCCCGCATTTTGAAAAAATATGTTTAATGCTTTGGTGGGTGCGATTGGTATTGTCCGTTGCACATTCCACCAAAAAGGCTGTACCAAACGGACCATATCCTTCATAAATTACTTCTTTAATATTGCCGGCACTTCCTCCAATAGCCGCTTTAATTGCCCGCTCAATATTGTCATTGGGCATGCCTTGCTCTTTGGCAGAGTCTATCATGCTTTTTAGTTTGTAGTTGGCGCTGGGGTCTCCGCTACCCCCGCCTTCCTTTACCGCGATGGAAATCTTTTTGGAAAATTTGGAAAATAAAAGTCCGCGCTTTTGATCCAGCGCGCCCTTGGTTCGTTTAATTTGCGACCACTTGGAATGACCAGACATAAAAATTAATTAAAATTTGGGAATTAAATAAAATTAACAAATTACTTTCTGTCTTTTTGATTTTTTATTGCAGAACTTTTGGATGCGGTCATTATGGCAGTGATTTCTGCGGATTCTTTTAATAAATCATTAATTTTTGCTTGGTCTACAATACCAGCTTCAATAAGTAATTCAAGCCAAAACTGAGTTTCGTCGGCCTCTTCAGCTACTATTCCAAGTTTGTTAATAAAATCTTTTCCTGATTTGGCTCTGCAAACAGCCCGATAGTTTGCTGCTGTTGAGGTGCCTGATCTTAGTAGTTGTTTCCCTATTACTAAACCAGCCATTCCTTGTTTTTCAAGGTCCCGTATTAATTTAATAATCCTAATTGCAAATTGCTTAGTCCTTTTTTGCAAATCAGTTGGGTTCATAAATTTTATTTAATTTTTAAATGATACAAGAACTGTCATTTCTCCTTTTATGCTCGGTTTTTGTTTTAGCTGATGCAAAACTTCCAGCGGTACCCCGCGGATAAATTCCTCGTGCATTTTGGTTAGCTCGCGGGCAATAACTACTTGTGAGGAAGGGAAAGCGTTAGCAACATAACTAAGGGTTTTTAAAATTCGTTCCGGGGATTCGTAAAAAATTGCAGTGGATTCGGTATCGGCCGCGGCTTGCAAAGTGACCACGGTTTTGTTTGCGGTTTTTTGCAGGAAACCCAAAAACATAAATTTGTCGGTTGGCAGGCCCGAGGCGGACAAAGCGGCAATGGCGGCATTAGCGCCGGGGATGGGTACGACTTGGGTATTATTTTTTACGCATTCCCGCACCAATCTAAACCCGGGATCGGAAATCCCCGGGGTGCCGGCATCGGTTATTAAACAACCTGTTTCTTTTATTAGCCGCCTGGCTAGTTCTTTTAAAACTTGTTGTTCATTGTGTTCGGCAAATCGGCAAACCTCTTTATCAATAAGTTTAGTTGCCGTCCTGAGTGCATCCGAAGGATCTATTCCCATCCCGAGGCCTTGCGAGGGATCCCTTAATTCAGAATGTGATTCCTCTCCCCTGCTTGGAAGGGTAAGTCCATCTATATACTGCAATAATCTTCTGGAATAATTTGGATTTTCGGCCATTATAAAATCACAAGCGCGCAAAGTTTCAATGGCGCGCAAAGTTATGTCTCCCAAATTTCCAATCGGTGTGGCAACAACGTAAAGCATAAGTTACATTTAACAATTAACATTTTACTTTTGACTTGAACCTGGACAGCTTTTTGTTAAATGTCACAGGTCAATAGTCAAAGGTCTTGAGCCTAATAGTTCTTGTCTGCCGCTTCCAGGCTAAAAACATCTTCCAGTAAATCGTACTCGGCCTTAAGCCGGTCGCGATATTCTCCCAAGAGCTCTTTGGCATCACCACTGCCTTCATACCATTCCTCGTAGGTGGCTTCCAGCTCTTTATCTATGACATTACAGCGGGCATAAGCTTCCTCCTCGGTTTGCGGGCCTTTTTCCAGCCATTCTTCATACCCCATGTTTAATGCCGCTTCGTATTTGTCATCAAACAAGCTTTGGATCGCGTCATGATCTTTCATAAGAATTTGACTATAATAAATTATATGGGTATTTTACAGCAATTCGGGAAAAATAAAAACCCCTAACTGGGTATGCCTGAATCCTTAGGGGATTATGGAGGCAGACAGATAGGGATTTTTAAGAAAAGCTAGAAGAAGTTTTAGCTACAAGAATAACCTTATAGCCGATTGCCCTAAAAATAAGAGCAATAAGTACCCCGGGTAAGCGGGGTTGATATTTTGTCGAATTGTTGTTTATTTTTGTTTCTTCAAATGAAGAACTCACTTTTCTATATCTATTATAGCAGATCCAAAGACTTTTGTCCATAGCAATTTTAGTAACTATTCACCTTTTTCCAAAGCCCTTTAAAAACCTTAAGATTTTTGATAT
>CAYIHW010000021.1:0-15826 GCA_964363335.1 uncultured Candidatus Saccharibacteria bacterium | reverse complement strand
AATCAAATTAGTAAAGTCCGCAAGGTTCCAAATTTTACAATAAAGGCATTGAAAACATAAAAAACTGGTTAAAATAGACTTAGAATTCAGGGGTAATAGATTTTAATCCAAAGCGCAATTTCCGGCGAAAATCTCTGTAGGCGTTAAATAACCATGTCTCTTTCTGGGGCGGTGATTGGTAAAGCGGACAGAGCATGTATTAATTGCGGTCAGAATGTGGATAACCATTTTAACCGTTCGGTTAAAATGGCAAAAGATTTAGCAAATAAGCCAAATAAGCCAAAAGCCCCCAAGAAGGGGGCTTTTGTCATCTCCTATAAAGAATCGTAGCACATGCGCCAAGTGGCTGCTGCCTTTCCAAGTTTATTTGCATTTGGGAAAGCGCCGACAGCGTCTTTGATCGCAGACGCCACATCCACTTTTTTTTCTTCCCAAATTTCAATAGGGTCTTTCTTCCAAGTCCAATCACCTCTGTGGTCGATATACTTACGAAAAGCAGCAAGTATAGGATAAACAAAACCATCTGGGTAGTTAAACTCACTAACCCCATTTAGAAATTTTAATGCTTGAGGCTCATTTTTATATTTTGAAACACCCATTGTCTCTAATCCTCCAAATTTTCCTCCGGCATCGTTATATGCTTGAGGCAAATCTCTGTATATTGTATCCCGGAGTTCTAGTATTGTTGGAATGATTTTCCTGACCTTGCTAAATGTTTCTTTACGCTCCTTACCCTTTTCATCAGTACCAGCATAAAAATCAACAACCGCACCTTTAGAAGAGTAAGCTTGAATAGGATGTGTATTTTTATCGAACGAATCTACGCAGTAGATATAAGAAAGTATTTCACGAATTGAAATATCCTTGCGCTTATGGTTTTCATCAAGCTCAAATTCGGAGTATGCAATACGGTCTTTGTATAATGGGTTTGTTAGTACTTTTTTTATATCATCATAGGATTTTCCTAGGTTTTCAAGAGAATGAGCTTGAGCAGCGCGCGATCGATTGCGTCCATCGACAATATCAACAAGCTCATCTGCCCCGAGATTTCCTACAATGCATTCAACTTTAACCTCTGCGTTTACCATCTCTTCTCGGAGGACATGCCTGATCGCTGTAAATGTGTGGCCTCCGTTAGCAATCCCGTGTTTTGTTTTGTCAGAGAAGGTGAGAGCCACGGTATTGTCCTTATTATTGTATTCAACTTTCGGGGCTATAATCGTAATTCCTAAATTGCGAAAAATCATTTCCCCCGGGTTGTTTTTTAGAGTATCAACTATTGCGTTAAACACATCCCCACGCATATTTGTATCTCTCACATTTACTTCTCTCCACTCTTCCCATTCCGCCGGTACATTACCTACGGGAACAGTAAACACACATAAACGCCTGCCATCAGGTGACTCATACTGATTACGGAAAGAGCTAACTTTAAATTTAAATAACATAAAATAAAAACGCTTAATAATATAATAAGCGCTTAACAGAATACGTCTCCAATATTAATGATAAAGGGCGGAGTTCGACCCGTTATCTGTTTGTGAGAGACTATTTATCTCTACACTCGCAAAGCGAATTGGCAGCGCGCTTAGCTACACCAATAATCTAATTATATTACTTATTTATAAGTTGTCAAATGGTTTTGACCTTTAGGCTCACGCTTCCTGTCCGTTGAAGTATTGAATGACTTTGTAAATCTTTTTTAAGTAGTTTACGGTTTCATTGCGCAGGGTGCCGGATTGTAAGTTGGCGAGCTTGGTATTTTCTTCCGCCAACTGAACTTGGAGGGAGACTTTGGTTTTTTTGTCTGAGGTTTTTTTAATTTTGGATTTCAAATTCGCAATTGCTAATTTAGTGGCATTCTCTTGTCCACTGCGGTCTTCATTCCAAGTATCGCCGAATAAATTTACAGCCTTAGCTACGCGAGTGGTTCCGCCGTTATAGGAAGCGGCGCCGTACTCAAATACTCGGCCTTCGGTAAATCCTAACTTTGCTTTTACTCGAACAGTTCCGGCGTAATCATCCAACAATAAATACATAGCTTTAATGGAGTTTTCATGGTCAGACATGCCGGCCACAAAATCCGGAATCAGGTTGGCATCTGCGTGTCTTTTTGTAAGCGAAACATAGGTGGAAGGAATAAATTGAGCAATCCCTCGGGCGTTGGCTGTGGAAACACTGTATTTATAGGCATCACCTTCGTTTAGCGCGAAAACAATGTTGAGCTGGTCAATGGTGCTTTTTATGTCCGTGCTATTTAAAACTTTACCCGTATCAGTATGTTCGGCATAGACTAAAGATTTAATTAGCGCCGGGGTAATGGCTTCGGTTATAGTTTTACCGGGCACGGAATTGGAGGGAATATTTTTTAAGACTTCAGCCACTTTATTTATTACCCCGTTTAAATAATCCGATCCATAAGCAAGAACTGTGGGATCATTAAAACTTTGGGAATAGGGGACGTATACTGCTTCGTACAAACTTTGCTCAATTGCTGTTTTACTGCCGGACTCTTTGGGGCTGATTAAATATTTTAAAGCCACTATTTGTCCGTTGCTCGGGAAATTGACTTTAAATTTGCTGTTAACACCATTAAAAGTGACAAGAGAGACATCCACCGCTGGATCCTGGAATGTCATCTTCTTGCCGTTTTGTCTGCCCACTGTGAGAATAGTTTGGTTAGTGTTTGGGTCTAGTATAGCGAGAGCAATATCTTTGTCGCCAAGTTTATAGCTGGAAATTATTTTTTCAGTTTTACCGGTTTTTTTGTTTTTAACATTTTTATACACCGGCGAGAGGGCATGGTTTAAAGTTATTGATGCTAACTTTATTTTTGCCTCCTTAACCGCGGCAATAATCGGCGGGACGCTTGGGGTTTGCAAACCAAAAATTTGGGGAAGAGTTGAACTTGCCGTTAATGTAGGCATGGATTCGGGAGTGGTGGTTGCGAAGGCGAAATTAAAAAATCCAAAAACCCCCGCGAGAAGAAATAGTAGAATTATTTTTTGGTTTATCATGTTGTTATTATATCATATATTTTTTCCGCGAAAGACAGTTTTCCAGAAATTTGATAGAATTAAGGCAGGTGATTTTTAATTCGCTTTAATTTTGCTAAATTTTTTTCAATGAGTTCTAATATTTCCAAAAATATTTTTTGGTTAACCGCCTCGCGGGTGGTGGCTTTGGTTTTTCTTTTCATTGCCTATACCAGGCTGTTTCGTTACTTGGGCCCATATTTTTCCGGTCAGTACCAATTCGTTTTGTCATATGTGCTAATTTTTGCCACAGTTGTGGATTTTGGCATTCAACAATTTATTACCAAAAAAATTAGTGAAAAGCCGGAAAACGCAAAAAAATATTTTCAGGACTTTTTTAGTTTTGAAATATTAGCCTCCGGTACGCTTTATGTTTTATTGGTCGCATTGGCTTATTTAAATACTTACGACCGGGAAGTATTTTATGCTATTTGCGTGGCTGGTTTGGGGTTAGTTGCCAACGCGCTGACCTACCCTTACTTGGCGGTTATGGCCGCGTTTCAAGATATGCGCAAAGTGGCCCTGATTAATTTTTTAAATTCCGTAGTAAATATTGCGGTAATTTTTACCGCTATTATTTTCCGCAAGCATATTGTATTTTTGGCCGGCATTCAATTACTTTTCGGGTTGGTGGATTTGGTGTTATACCGGGTATTTATTACTAAGCACTTGCCCAAGCCCAATGTGCTAAAGGCTATATTCAAATTTGAACTAAAGCCCATTTGGGAAATTGTTAAGCAGGGCTGGCCGTTTGCTTTGCTGGTAGGCTTTAGCGCCATATACAACCGAATTGATGTGTTACTGATAACTTTTTTAAAAGGCTATGAGCAGACCGGATTTTACACCGCGGCGTATAAGATTTTTGACCTGCTCGGGTTTTTCCCATCTGTGGTTTCGTATACGTTGTTCCCGTTTTTTGCCGGGCTAATGTCAAAAAACGCGCTTTTAGAAGTTAGGATAAATTTGGAAAAATATTTAAAATTAATGATTCTGGCGGCCGTGCCTATGGCGGTTGGCGGTAGCATTTTATCAGCCAAATTAATTTCCCTAATCGCCGGACCGGAATACGCGCCAGCTGCCGGAGTGCTAGCGATTTTAATTTGGGCGCCGGCGATTTTATTTATTTATATTCCCGCCAATGCTTTGGTAATTTCCCAACTGACAAAAAAAGCATTGGTGGTGACCGGCGTTAACGTAATAATCAATACTTTAGGCAACCTGTTGCTGTTGCCGCGGTTCGGCATTAAAGCAGCAGCAATTATGACAGTGGTCTCGGAATTAATTCAGGGAATTTTTTATTTTTATTTTATTAACAAAAATATTACCAATTTTAGTTTTAGCGGTTTGTGGGTTAAGCCGGTATTTTCCGCGGCCGTAATGGGTGCTGTTTTGTGGCAGGCGCGCAAATATCCGCTACTGTTTTCTTTGCCACTGGGGGCGGGAATTTATTTGGTTATGCTAATACTCACCGGCTTTTTGGGGAAAGCTGATATTTTAACTATGAAAAATTTATTTAAATCGCCCCAAGCTTAATTGCTATGTTAAAAATTCCTAAAACCAGAATTATGGTGTTTGGGACCTTCGATATTTTGCACGAAGGGCATTTAAATTTTTTTAAGCAAGCCAGAGCTTTGGCAAAAAATCCGTACCTAATAGTTTCTATTGCCAGGGATCAAAACGTAAAAAAAATTAAAGGCCGCAGGCCGACGTTAAATCAAGGCCAGCGGCTAGCGGCTGTTAAAACATCTCAGCTGGTCGACAGAAGTGTGTTGGGCGGGCTTAAGACCTACTTGCCGCACATAAAAAAAGAACATCCAGGGATAATTGCCTTGGGTTATGACCAAACTGCCTATGTGGACAACTTAAAGCGAGATTTAGCTAAAGCAGGCATAAAGCCTAAAATCCGGCGTTTAAAAGCGTATAAACCAAAAATACATAAAAGCAGTTTATTAAAACGAAAGTTTTAAAATAGGGGGATTTATGCTATAATTAATCATATTAAAAGTAATAAAAATAAAAATGATCGCAAATCCATCTAACCCAAAGAATATAAAAAATTTTTGGGGAATCGTAATAATTTTTGTGGTCGGCATGGTTGCCGGCGGTATAATCTCAATTGTGGCATTCAATAACCAGTTGCAAGATGACATTAACTCCATGACCTTTTTTGGCCATCGGGAGACTAAAACCGTAAATAAGGCCACTACAGAGCAAACAAAAACTCCAACTTCAACCAAGGTCGCAAAATAATATATCAATTTCTTATCCCGTCACGTCCCGCTCTTTCGTTATTTGGAAAGGGCGAGGCGGGTTTTGTGTATTTAGGGCCTATTGCCCATTTGGGCAACAGGCCTCAGGTGGCGTGAGTGGTTAAAGTCTTATATAATAATAGAATGATAATCGGAATCGAAGCCGAGCGGGCGAATAGCCCGGCCAAAACCGGAGTTGAACACTACGCCAAGCAGCTAATTTTGCATTTGGCAAAAACCGATTTGCAGAATGAGTATCGGCTTTATTTGCGTTCTTCCCCCGAATCGTGGTTTCTAAGTTTGCCGAAAAATTTTACTATAAAAGTAATGCCGTTCCCACTATTTTGGACCCAACTAAGGATTAGCTGGGAAATGCTGTTAAATCCTGTTGACGTTTTGTTTATACCGGCTTCGGCCTTGCCGTTAATTCATCCAAAAAGATCTATTGTAACCATCCATGATTTGGGATGGAAATTTTATCCCCAAAGTTTTACTTGGTTTAACCGAAATTTTTTGGAAATTTCCTCCAGGTTTGCGGTTAATCGCGCGAGTAAAATAATTGCGGTTTCGGGAAGTACCAAAAAAGATATTATTAAGTTTTATAAAGTTCCGGCGGAAAAAATTGAGGTTGTTTGGCATGGATACGAGACAGTAAATCAGCCAGTCAGCCAGTCAGCTGGTAAGCTGGTAAGTGGGTTGCCTGAAAAGTATGTGTTGTTTTTATCTACCTTACAGCCAAGGAAAAATTTAGAAGGATTAATTGATGCCTTTCGTTTGTTAAAAAATCAATATCCGGAAATTCCTCACAAGCTGGTGGTGGTCGGCAGACCGGGGTGGAAATTTGAATCAATTCTAAAAAAATTAGAAGAGAATAAAGATATTGCGGTATATTTGAATTATGTTTCGGATGTTGACCGTCTGGAAATATTAAAACAAGCCAGCGCGTTAGTTCAGCCGGCATTTTATGAAGGGTTTGGAATGCAAATTTTAGAAGGTTTTGCCGCGGGGGTGCCGATAGCGGTTTCCAAAGTTTCCAGTATGCCGGAAGTTGCTCAAGAAGCGGCTATTTATTTTGACCCCCATAATCCACAGGACATCAAGAACGCTTTAAAATCAATTATTTTTGATGCCGCCCTGGCTCAAGATTTAGTTACAAAAGGCTATGAGCGGCTTAAAAAATTTAGCTGGGACAAGTGTGCCATAGAAACATTAAACATTTTAAGTTCTGATTAATTTACCAGTTCAATAAAATAATGACCAAAGAATTTTTAGCCAAATTAAAAGCTCTTCCCAGGTTAAAGCTTTTAATTATTTTTTTTACCGTCTGGCAATATGTTAGCATTGCCGGCATTGCAATATTGGGCTGGTCAAGTGCTCTAGTGTGGCTGAACCTTGGTCTGCTTTTGGCCTTTATAATGTTGGCGCCGATCTATGAATCGTTGTTACTGTTGGTTTTATCCATTCCGTTTTTTGTAGTAATACCGAATTCAAAATTTGATGCCTTATCGATGTGGCGGGTATTATACTTAGTTTTATTTGCGGTGTGGTTTATTCGGGAGAAAAAGTTTAAACTTAGCGGGATTATTTTTTTACCGTGGGATAAATATTTAGGCTGGTTTACGGCACTGGGTTTAGTTTTGGCATTGTTGTTTGGCAATTTTCGCATTGAAGCCGTAAAACTCGTGCTGTTTTGGCTGAATATTTATATTTTCTACGTCGTTCTAATTAATACCT
The DNA here is from genome assembly GCA_964363335.1 of uncultured Candidatus Saccharibacteria bacterium. Lineage (GTDB taxonomy): Bacteria > Patescibacteriota > Doudnabacteria > UBA920 > UBA920 > PALSA-1336. The sequence continues at coordinate 8,808 of CAYIHW010000021.1, read as the reverse complement.
TAAAGAGTAAACAACAAATATTTGAATTTATCCGCTACGTCATCTGGTCTTTAGCAATAATTATTACACTGGGTTTTACCCAACTACTCGGCACTTTTTTAACTAATTTAGACGTATTTTGGGTGTATTGGGCGAATAATATAACCAAGCTATATTACGGGCAGGATTTTTCAACTGTGGCTTTGTATTCCAATTCCTGGTTTTCCTATTATGGCGGCAGGGATTTACGGATGTTTTCCATAATGCCGGACTCACAATCCTTTGCCTATATTTGTATAATTGCTCTTTGCATGGGCACCGCCTTGACCCGTAGCGTATTTACCCATGTTAAAAAATGGTTGTGGTCGGGGATTCGATTTGCCGGACTGGCGCTTATTTTTTCCGGTACCAGGGCGGTGTGGGTTGGAATGGCTTTGCCCTTTTTAGCGGTCTCTACCGCCTATGTTAAAAACTTTCAAAAACATTTGGCAAAAAAATATTTGTGGCCGTTTGTAATTATTTTTATTTTATTTTTTATTTCCCCGTTTATAAATAAAGCCTTGGGGTATTTGCGCGTGGAAAAATTCCAGGAAAATTTTCTGGCCCGCGCTCAGAGCATTTACAACCTGAAAGAAGCCTCTAATCGCGGACGGATTGATATGTGGCAAAACGGCTCGTTATTTTTCCTAACCCATCCGTGGGGTGTCGGGTTTAGTAATTTTATCGTGTCCTTTAACGAGGTCGGCAAGAACCAAAACTTCAGCGAAGTGGGGGAGAAGGTGAATGAAGTTTACAATCTGCCGGCTAAATATATTTCTGCGCACAGCTTGTACTTGCAGGTCTTGGTGGAAACCGGACTTGTCGGCTTTTTGCTGTTTGCGGCTTTTTGGGCGTCGGTGCTCCAGTATTTGTGGCGGTTTATCCGCCATTACGGCAAAACGGAAGATTTTTTGGTTTATTTTGTGGCCCAGGCGTTTTTAATGGTGTTATGGATACTGGGCGCGGCGGTGTTTGATATTACTTTGCTTAATGATAAAGTGCTGATGTATTTTTTAATTAATTTAGGTTTGGCCGGAATTATTGTAAAGCGTTATCAGGAATACGAAAGCCATGAATAAGGTGATTATCGTCCAAGTTATTTATAACACCAAGCGGTTTATTGAGCCGGTTTTTAACGCGATTTTTTCTCAAACTCATAAAAATTTTGAAGTTGTGGCTGTAATTTCCGGTAATGATGATGGCGGCAAAGAATTGCTGGCGGAAAAATTCCCGCTGGTAAAAATAATTGACCATGGCTACAACATTGGCTTTGCCAAAGGCCACAACATGGTGTTTTCCGCCAAAGGCGGTTCCGCCTTTGGCGGAGACGCAGATTACTACCAGCTGGTAAATCCGGATATGATAATGGAACCGGATTATATTGAAGAAATGCTCAAAGTTTTTCAGGATGAAAAAGTAGGTGCGGCAACAGGGAAGCTATATAAAATTCCAAATGACAAATTTCAAATTCCAAATGACGAACAAAAATCAATTTTAAAAGTTCTTGACACCACTGGAGTTACAATTAGTAAGTCAGGAAGGGCTAGGGACAGAGGGCAGTACGAAGTAGATAAAGGACAGTATGATAGGGATACAAGTATACAAGCGGTTTCCGCGGCCGGCGCCATGTACCGCGCCTCCGCCCTGCAAGCTGTGAAAATGTCAAAGCTCGACCTCTCTCCCTCCGACAAAAGGGGAGGGGCTCTCCCCACGCCTGGGGAGAGAAATAATGTTACTCGTTCCGAGTTCTACGATGAGGATTTTCATAGTTACTGGGAAGATGTGGACTTAGCTTGGCGTATGAGCAATGCTGGCTGGCAATGCAAGTTTGCGCCTTTGGCCATTGGCTACCATGGCAGGGGAGCAGGGTCTTCCAAAAATGGCTACAAAGATTTATTTGGATTTATTAAGCATCACAAAACACTAAGCCCGCGCATTAGGCAGTTAAACTACCAAAACCATATTTTTATGTACTTAAAAAATAGTAAATTGCTTTACCCACAATTTTTTGTCCGCGAGTTCTTTATGTTTTTTTATATTCTATTTTTTGAAATTAGTACGTTTAAAATTTTGCCGCGAATGTTAAAATTCTTGCCCAAAATGTGGCGGAAAAGAAAATTAATTAATCATTTGCCTTTTTCACGGCCGTGAAAAAGGCAAATGAACTGAAAAAGCATAAATTGTGGATATATCAATAATAATTCTTTCCTACAAATCACAAAAAGACTTAGAGCGGCTTTTGCCGTCAGTCTTTGCGTCCGAGACTAAATACTCGTATGAAGTAATTATTGTGGACAACGGCTCAAATGACGGTACTTTTGAGTGGGCGGAAATGCAATTGCAAGATTTAACCCATTCGGCAAGCTCAGGGCAGGAATTTAAAGATTTAAAGATTATCAAAAATACAAATACGGGGTTTGCAAGCGGAAATAATATCGGCATAAAACAAGCCGGCGGAAAATATATTTTATTGCTCAATCCGGACACCGGAATTGAAAAAGATACGCTTCAAGTGATGTTGGATTTTATGGAAAGCCGAGCTGAGGTTGGGATTAGCGGGTGCAAAATAACCAAGCCCGACGGCAGTTTGGATTTAGCCTGCCGGAGAAAATTCCCTAACCCTTGGAATAGTTTTAAAAGATTGTTTTTGCTATCAAATACGGATTATAATTTAACGGCCACTGATATTAATCAGGAAATGGAAATAGACTCCGTTATGGGCGCGTTTTTGCTTATTAGAAAATCTGTCATAGAAAAAATTGGTTTGTTGGACGAAGAATTTTTTATGTACGGCGAAGACATAGATTGGTGTTGGCGTTGCAAAGAGGCGGGGTATAAAGTCTGGTATTACCCAAAAACTTTTATTACCCACTACAAAGGATCTTCGTCATCTAAAGTAGCATTTAGGGCTTTAAAGTGGTTCCATGACGCCATGTGGATTTTTTACCTGAAACATTACGAAAAACAGTACCCATTTTTTGCAAATTGGCTGGTATGGTTGGGAATATACTCAAGACTTTGTATTTTGATAGTAATCAACAAATTCAAAAATAAACCGGTTGTAAGCAAGTAATTTCACAGAAAAGCTTAAAGTTTGGTATAATGAAGAAACTAAATATTATACAAAAGATAATGGATTCATTTGAAAATCAGAATGGCGTGAATCAGGCGCCGGTTAGCCCCAAGATGGGGGGGGTGGCTGTGCGTTGGGTAATAATTTTAGTAATTGTTTGCGGCGCTTATTACAGCGGCTTTCAAAGCGGTAAAAAGGGATTTACCTTTGAACCGAAAGATTTTAAAGTAATTAATAAAATCCAGATTCCGGCCACGGTTGATTATAATTTGTTGTGGAAAGCTTTGGATGTGGTAGGGACAAAATATATTGAAAAAGATTCCATTAATCAGCAGAAAGTTTTGTACGGCGCGGTTAAAGGCGCGGTTGAGTCTTTGGGCGACCCGTACACTACTTTTTTTGAACCCAAAATTTTAGAAAGTTTTAAAACCGACCTAAAAGGGAGCTTCGGCGGGATTGGAGCGGAAGTCGGCAAAAAAAATAATAATATAGTAATCGTCGCGCCGATAGACGACACCCCGGCCAAGCGCGCCGGACTGCTGGCTAAAGATATAATTGTCTCGGTGGACGGCCAGTCCACGCAAGACTGGTCGGTTGACCAAGCGGTAGATAAAATTCGCGGGCCAAAAGGCACGCCGGTAACGTTATCTATTTTTCGCGAAGGTAAAGACAAGCCGTTTGACGTTAAAATTGTCCGTGATGTCATAGAGATTAAAAGCGTGAAGTTAAGTTATAAAGAGTCTGAAGTTGATGGTCAGAAAAAAACTATTGCAGTAATTACTTTAAGCCGGTTTGGGGATGATACTAAGGGGTTGTTTGAAAAGGCTGTTACGGAAATATTAAATAAAAATGTCTCCGGAGTAGTCTTGGATTTAAGAAATGATCCGGGCGGATATTTGCAAACCGCGGTTGATGTGGCTTCCAGTTGGCTAAAGACCGGGAATTTGGTGGTTTCCGAAGCTCGTAGTGACGGCTCAAATATTGAATTTAACGCTCAAGGTCCAAGCCGTTTGGCGGGAATTAAAACAGTGGTCTTAATAAACGGCGGGTCAGCTTCGGCCGCGGAAATTTTGGCCGGCGCCTTGCGAGACCATAACATTGCCAAGCTTATCGGCGAAAAGTCTTTCGGTAAAGGAAGCGTGCAGGAATTGGTAGATTTGCCCGGCGGCGGTGCGGTTAAAGTAACAGTGGCCAAGTGGATTACCCCAGGCGGCAAGAATTTGAACCACGACGGCCTGCAGCCGGACTTTGAAGTAAAGCTGACCGAAGAAGATTTTAATACCAATAAGGATCCGCAAATGGAAAAAGCAGTTGAGGAATTGAACAAAATTAAATAGTTTTTTGGGATTAAAAAGCTAAAAGCTAGCAACTATAAGTTATAAGCTATGAAAATTACCGCGCAACAACTTAGAACGAAATATCTGGAATTTTTCCAATCTAAAGGCCACACCATAATTCCTTCGGCGTCTTTGGTACCGGAGAATGATTCCAGTGTGTTGTTTACCACAGCCGGAATGCATCCACTGGTTCCGTATTTGTTAGGGCAGGAACATCCGGGCGGTAAGCGGGTTGTTAATGTGCAGAGATGCATCCGCACAGGAGATATTGATGAAGTTGGCGACCCAACCCACAACACGTTTTTCGAAATGTGTGGCAATTGGAGTTTTGGAGATTACTTTAAAAAAGAAGCCATTACTTGGAGCTTTGAATTTTTAACTAGCAAAGAATGGTTAGGTTTATCATTGGATAGATTAGCGTTTACTTGTTTTGCCGGGGATAATGACGCTCCACGTGATGAAGAATCGGCTGAAATTTGGAAATCACTTGGTGTCCCGGAAAAAAGAATTTCTTTTTTACCCAAAGAAAAAAATTGGTGGATTGCCGGTGCTACAGGTCCTTGTGGTCCGGATACAGAAATGCATTATTGGATTGACGACGGGACGAAGGCGCCGGAAAGTTACGATGTAAATGAACCACGTTGGGTAGAGATTTGGAATGATGTCTTTATGCAGTTTGAAAAACAGGCTGACAATTCTCTTGTTGCGCTTAAAAAACCAAATGTTGATACGGGCCTAGGTTTAGAACGAGTGCTGACTGTTTTAAATGGACAGAAATCAGCTTATGATACAGATTTATTTGCAGGAATGTGGGATGTTATTGCGCTTGATCAAGAACTCCTATCAAATGATGAAATTAAAAAAGCCAGAATTGTTTTAGATCATATCCGCGCTGCTGTTTTTATGGTCGCAGACGGAGTTGACCCCTCCAACAAAGACCGTGGTTATGTTTTAAGAAGGCTTCTTCGTAGAGCAATGGTAATGGGTAGGCTTTTAAATTTGAAGTTGCACTGGCTTAAATCTTTAATTGGCAAAGTGATTTCAAATTACGCTCAGGCATATCCATATTTGGTAGAAAAATCAGAACATGTTTTTGCTGTTATTGAAGGAGAACAAAAAAAGTTTGAAATCACATTGGATAAGGGTATAAAAGAATTTGAAAAGTTTTTAAAGAAAACTGAATTTGTAGGAATTGGGGATGATAAGAAGTTGGGATTGACCGGTAAGGATGCTTTCAATTTTTATCAAACTTATGGCTTTCCATGGGAACTCACTTTAGAATTAATTGGAACATCTGGCGTAGTTACTCCCCCAAGTAAAACCGAATTTGAATCTGAGTTTAAAAAACACCAAGAGCTTTCCCGCACGGCAAGCTCAGGGCAGTTTAAAGGTGGCCTCGCATCACACTCAGATAAAATTGTTCGCTTGCATACCGCTACTCATTTAATGAATGCGGCTTTGAGAATTGTTTTAGGAAAAGATGTCTGGCAAAAGGGGAGTAATATTACCGAAGAACGCACCAGGTTTGATTTTACTCACACCCAGAAAATGACCGACGAAGAAAAGAAGCAGGTAGAAGAATTAGTTAACGGCTGGATTGAGCGCGATCTAACTATGAAAAAAGAAATTATGCCCTATGAAGAAGCGCGCAAGCTCGACGCCATTGGTGTGTTCGGAGAAAAATACACGGACGCGGTTTCGGTTTACACGGCGTTAGATGAAGCATCTGGTGAAATTATTTCCCGAGAATTTTGCGGCGGCCCGCATGTTGAACACACCGGAACAATAGGCAAATTTAAAATCCAAAAAGAAGAAGCTTCATCTGCCGGAGTAAGAAGAATTAAAGCTACTATTTTATAAAATTACTTGACATAGTATTCTATGTATAATATTATATAAGTATAATATTAATTTAAATTGGTAATATGAATAAATTAGCAAGTATGCCGACTACCGCATCGGTTCAGGATATACAGAGAAATTATCGTAAACTTTTTGATCAAGTAAAGGCGACCCGTAGCCCGCTTTTTGTGTTGCGCAATAATGTTGCCGAAGCTGTAATTATAGATGTTTTATCTTGGAATAATTTGGCTAAAAAAGTGGAGGAAATGGAAGAAAAGGATGCATTGGAATCTATTGAAATCGCCAGACGTGAATTTAAGTCCGGTAAAGCCAAAGTTTTAAAAGGGAAGCTGTCTGATTTAATGAAATAAGTTTGCGTATGAAAATCGTAAAAATTCACTATTCTTCCGGTTTTTTAAGGGCATTGCGAAAGTTGCCTGTGGAGCCGTCCAGAGAGTTGGATGAAAGAATTGAATTATTCAAAAGCGACTGTTTCCACTCACGCTTAAAAACTCATAAATTAAAAGGTACGTTGCAAGGTCACTGGGCATTTTCCTTAAATTATCGCTATAGAATATTATTTGAGTTTGTGGGCAAGGGGGAAGTTTTATTTGAGGACACGGGCGACCATAGTATTTACCAATAATCTCTCGTGAATTCTGCGGCGGTCCGCACGTTGAGCGCACCGGAATAATTGGCAAATTTAAAATCCAAAAAGAAGAAGCCTCTCCCACGGGAGTAAGAAGAATTAAAGCTACAATAGAATAAAGGAATGAAAAAAATAACCTGGATAAAAATTATCACACTTTTAGTAATAGCGGCATTGATATTTTTTTGTTATTTTGTTTATATTCTTTTTAAACCAGCTGTTCATGACACATCAATTTATCGAAATTGGTCGAGGCTTAGAGTAATTGGACAAACACAAAGTTCACTGGAATTATATTTTGAAGATAATAAAAAATATCCCGCAGATCTTAGTGCTTTAGTGCCTAAATATTTAGGGCTTGTAACGAGTTTTCCTGTTCTTAATATAAAGAACCCTGTTTGCCCTCTCGCCGAGCCATATCTATATGAAGTTTCGCAAGACATAAAAGGCTATAAAATAACATTTTGTTTGCCTGAAAGCTCAAATGAATATAAGGCAGGCTACCAAATCGCAACCCAAAATAAGTTAGTAACTCCAACAGGTTTTAGATAATTAAATCAGCGTTAATATCAGCGTGCAAATCCGCGTTTAGATCCGCTATTACATGAAACTTGAATTTTACAATTGTCCAAAACCGCAAGAAATAGAAACAATAAATTTACCGGAAATTCCTGAGTTTGTTCAGTATGTGCCGGATTTTGATGAAATGGAAAAGGTGGACAAAGAATATCAGAAGTATAAAAATATTTTAGTCATTGGTCACGGCGGAAGCATTACCAGCTTTTATGGTTTTTATAATGCATTAAAATACAAGGCCACCAAACAAGCATATTTTTTAAGCACAGTAGATCCTGATTATATTGCCGAGCTTAAAAGTATTTTAAAACCGGAAGATACTTTGGTTATTGCTATTAGCAAGTCCGGGGAAAACATGACCCAAATTGAAGCGGTGTCGCAATTTTTAGATTTCCCGCTGGTGTTTGTTACCGGCAAAAGTAGTCCGGTAAGAGCCATGGCGGAAAAGTTGAGCGCCAAAATTATTATGCACCCGCCTATCGGCGGACGCTATACCGGCTTTACGGAAGTGGGGCTTTTGCCCGCGGCAATTATCGGTTTAGATGTAAAAGGTTTATACGAGGGCGCAAAAAACTTTTTTTACTTGTATGCAAAAGGTAATTTAGCATTTAAAGCCGCCTCCATATTTTGGCAGTTGGAGCAAAAAGGATTTGTGGATGTGTTTATGCCATTTTACACTCATAATCTTTTTCCAATGTCTTCTGTCATTGTCCAATTGTGCCACGAAAGTTTTGGTAAAAATGGTAAGGGTCAGACTTATTTCGCGCACGAGGCGCCGGAATCCCAGCATCATACCAACCAAAGATTTTTTGGCGGAATAAAAAATATTTGCGGGTTCTTTACTTCCGTGGATAACTTTAAAAATAATTTGGTTGCCATATATCCGCCCCAAACCCACAGCGTACAATTAAAAGGCCATGCGCTATTCGATGTCAGCAAAATTCCTTTAAAAGAAGCTATGGGGTATGAGTTTAGCGGCACATTTGAAGACGCGCGGATCCAGGGGATTCCCTTGGCTCACTTGTCAGTTTCTGCCTTAACTCCCCAGGAAGTCGGCTCTCTCTTAGCATTTTGGCAGTTGTTTGCGGTTTATTCATCAACCTTAAGAGGAGTGGATCCGTTTGACCAGCCTCAGGTGGAGAACAGTAAGAAGATATCGTTTAATAAGCGTCTGGCTTTTAAAGGCTTATTGTAACTATTTACTATTGATGGTCTGTTGCCAAACGCCATTTTGACTGCAATTTCATAATTTTGGCACCTTGTCTCAAAAAATTTATCCGCTTAACTCAGGTTAAACATCAAAATTTATTTGT
>CAYIHW010000020.1:14628-16007 GCA_964363335.1 uncultured Candidatus Saccharibacteria bacterium | reverse complement strand
GCTCAACCACAACAGAAAACTTCAGAATAAAAAACATCCCGCCCTTTTTCAAGGGCGGGATAAAATTTCTGTAGGCTTCTGTAGTAGCTTTCTATCTGCGTAATCTGTTTTAAATCTGCGTATCTGTGGTCGTTACTTCATTTTCTTCCGGATGAATGCAGGGATGTCCAGTTCGTCTTCCGAAATTTCGTCCGCGCTTGGAGTATCAATTCTGTCTATTGGCGGAGCGGGTTTGGGGTTAAACATTGGCTTGCGCACCTCAGCTACGGGAATGGGATTATTATATATCCTTGGCTCCGGCATTTTCACTTTTTTTGGTTCATCATTTAAAATTAACGCGGAAGGAGTCGAGCGCTTGCTGGATTCATCAAAGCCGGTGGCAATAACCGTAATCCGAATTTCGTCGCCCATGGTGTCGTCTATAACCGCGCCAAACTTTACTTTGGCATCAGGGTCTATGCTTCGGGTAATTACTTTGGCTGCCTCGTCAATTTCAAACATACCCAAAGAGCTGCCGCCGGTAATGTTAAATAATACGCCTTTGGCGCCGTCTATAGTCATCTCGAGCAGCGGAGAATTAATAGCCGCCTTAGCCGCTTCCTGCGCGCGGTTTTCGCCACTGGCCCGGCCAATACCCATAAGCGCGGTGCCGGCGTCTTGCATTATAGATTTAATGTCCGCAAAATCCGCGTTCACAATTCCGTGCGTGGTAATTAAATCCGAAATGCCGGCAATCCCCTGCCGCAATACTTCGTCTACGGTTTTAAACGCGTCTACCAGGGAAGTTTTTTTGTCGATGATTTGCAAAATGCGATCGTTGTGAATGGAAATAATCGCGTCAACTTTATCTTTTAAATTGTCATAAGCGGTTTCGGCCACTTCTTTTCTTTTACTGCCTTCAAAAGTAAACGGCTTGGTTACAACTCCAACAGTTAAGATACCTTTGTTCTTGGCCAGCTCGGCTACAATCGGCGCCGCGCCGCTGCCGGTACCGCCGCCAAGTCCGCAAGTAATAAAAACCATGTCGCCATTTTCAATAACCTCTTCCAGTTCTTCCACGCTCTCTTCGGCCGCTTGCCGGCCGAGTTCCGGATTCATTCCGCTACCCAACCCCTTAGTGGCATTTTTGCCAATATGGACTTTACGGTCGGCTTGGTTATTATGAAGAGCCTGCGCGTCGGTATTAATCGACACGAATTCTACACCCTTAATCCCCAACTGCGTCATTCTGTTGACCGCGTTGGTTCCGGACCCGCCGATGCCAAGAACCTTAATTCTGGCAAAGGTTTCAATTTTTGGTTTGACTTCCATGCCCCGTGAGACTCCTTTGGAATGTGTTCCCATATTAATTTTAATTTAGCTTATAATGAACAAATTTT
>CAYIHW010000020.1:5459-14528 GCA_964363335.1 uncultured Candidatus Saccharibacteria bacterium | reverse complement strand
TTAAATACGACAACATTATGTCCTTTAGCACCGGCAGATCGTCTCGTAATGTCAGCCAAACTTTTTCCCAATCTATTTCCAAATATTTATGGGCTATCCTGTTGCGCATACCGACAATTTCCACCCAGGAAATTTCCGGATGATTACTTCGCCAATCTTCCGGCAATTTTTTTGTAAGTTCAGCAATAAATTGCAACCTCATAGCTACCGCGTCCTGTGTTTTGGCATCTTGTAAAAAAATACCGAGATCTGACCCAGCTACATAAAATTCAAGCAAAATGATAGCGTCGAGGATCTGTTTTATATAAGTGGAGGCGGCTTTTTCCATAAAATGGTTTTAATTCTTTAATTACATACTTTCTCACGTATGGATGTAGAAAAGGTTCTTCCACAAGGTCGACTTTGGCATTTAAAGCCTGTGATATTTTTTGCTCTAAGCCAATATATTGCAATAGGGTCATTTTTTTCCCCGGAATAAAACGCACTAATATGTCCACATCACTCTCTTCCCGCTGATCGCCGCGAGCCACACTGCCAAACACGCCTGCAAACTCCACGCCGTTGGCTTGAAGAATCGGCACCGCGATTGCTTTAATTTTTTCCAGTTGTTCACTCATATATACAGTATATACAGATTATGGCAGAAAAAAAATAAAATCAACCCATACGCAATCTAAGACTGTTATTGATGGTTGATTTTGGTTTTGTAGCTTTTAACCGCTATTTTGGCAGTTACTTTTCGCTGATAAAGGTTCCTCGGAGCTTAAGCTTGCGAGGTATGGAAACCTGTATTAGCTCCTCGGCTCGCTCGTCCATAAATGGACGGACTCACTCTACGTCGCTAATAAAATTATAGCACAATTTAATGGGAAATGTACATTGAGCCTAAAATATGCTATATTTACCTCATGAAAATTGATTATGATAAAAATAAACTCGCTAAGGTTGCAAAAGACTTTGGATTAAAATTTATTATTCTCCATGGCTCTTTTGCCAATGGCGTTCCAGACAAGGAAAGCGACCTTGATATTGCCGCGTTGGCTCACACGCCCCTGGATTTTAAAAAAGAGCTCCAGCTATATGGAACCTTAAACGATGTATTCCACTTACCTCCTCAAACTGACCTTGATTTTAAAACATTAAATAAAGTTGACCCCTTGTTTCGCTACGAAGTTACCCGCGGGGGCATACTGCTTTACGGCGACCCAACCGAATATGAAGAATATAAAGCCTTCGCTTTTCGCTCTTACTATGACTCCCGCCCTCTTTTAGATTTGGAACATCATCTTATAAAAAAATTCCAAACTCACCTAAATTCACTTTATGTTAAATAAAGATTTTATTTTAGAATTTTTAAATACCCACTAGCAACCGACAGCTAAACTAGTTAGTGGATTAAAACAAAATCGTCCCGATTTATCGGGACGATTTTGTTTTAGGTGGCCTTTGGTAAATCGTTTAATGCTTTTAGATAAAAAAGGTTATTATTTTAGTCTCAAGCTTTTATACCATATAGCAACTCTAAATTTCAGGTTTGTCGATTAAACTTGAGGTTCCTTTTACTATCAAGACACTTAATAATCTACCAGAAACAAGTTCCATAAGTACATTTTTTATCAAACTAAAATAGAAGTCAAGTTAGTTTTTAGTTTGATAAAAGTATAACTCAAACGCCATTTTAGGCAAAGATTTTCACTACATAATAAATAAAAGGCCGGGAAGCGTGGCTTCCCGGCGCAATTGCTGGTTTATTGTATCCGTTCCCACCTGTTTTAGTTCCGGTGGTGTTAAACTTTTGAGTTACTAAAACCGGCGCAAAGCTTTTTGTAACTTCGCAAGCGCAGTTGCATCGCGTTGTAGTTGCCGAGTTCTGGAGCTGGGCTTACGGCCGCTCTTAGCACGATCGCTTTGAGACTGACTGGCCGCTCTACTGATGTTCTTGGCGGCCTGTTTGACCGCCCTTCGAACTCCTGATTTAAAGCTCACACCATTTACCTCCTTTCTTTGAGCTTTGTCGTCATACGCGTTTAGCCGAAGAGTCGCTTCCAGATTGACGGTGACTTCGACCGATTCGGAACCTGGGTAGGTTTGGTTTGTTTCGGAACCGGAGGCTTCTTCAAGCTGACCTTTTTACAGAAGTACGAGTAGCACTTCTTGCATCTGGGTCTGTAGTTCCACAGATAAACGCGTCCCCGAATCTTTTTTGTGCAGACTTCACACACTGCCATAGTCTGCTCCTTTCTGACAGCCTATCGCTGTCTGGTTGAGTGACCGACAATTTTGCCGTCACGCCAATACAATGTTGAGCCTTTGGGTACTCGGTGCCACCAGCCAAACAACTTTTCATAGATATTGAGACCAATATCGTAGAAAGATACCCAACTTGACTCTGGGTTCCTACGGTTGGAGAGGATTGACCCTTGCTTGGGTTGTTTCTTTTTCCGGCCGCGGGAGGACTTGTTGCCTTTTTTGCGCCTAGACACATTGACCTCCTTGGTCTTGTTGTTTCTTTATAGTAATTTTTTTGGTCTTATTTGTCAAAAAAAAATATTTTTGTCCTTGACAAAAGCATAATTTAGTGGTATTAATTTATGTTAGGCTTTTATTAAAAATTCCTTCAAAATCCCCCTTTTAAGCCTGGAATTCCTCAACGAACACATGTTGCAGAGCCTCACTCATCTATAATAAAATAGTTTAGTTAAAAAACAATTTTCCCAATAACGCGCAAATTTTGTGAGTTATTGGGAGTGTTGTTCGCTCTTCTATAAACTAACTGGTTTGTAGATTTAACAGGGCTTAATTGTTAATTAATGCTTTGTAATAACAATCCTGTGCCTTTGGGCATACAAATCATATACTCTTAGGAGGAGTTATGAACTCTCAGATTACATACGTTGACCCGGTCAACAAGACAAAGGAAGGGCAAGGAGCCATTGTGCTCCATCTGCTCATAGACGCTAGCGACTCCATGAAAGACATGATGCCGACTGTCGTTCGTACGTTCAACGGTATCGTCATCCCGGCGCTTCAGGGAGCGGCGGACAGGTACGTGAAAGCTTTTCGTATCGGATGCGTGGCATTCAGCGACGAGGTCGTGCCAATCATCAACGGCTTCCGAACCATGGAAAAGGCAAGCCGACAACTGAATGCTTCGGCTTTCGATCGCTCCGAGCTGTATCAGAACACCAAACTCTACGGGGCGATGATTTCCGGCTTTCACGCCGCTTGTCGCGCGCGGAAAGAACTGCAAACCCGTGACCGCATTACCAACACCCGCATCAAGCTGGTCATCCTCACCGACGGCGCCAACAATCTGGAACCCAAGGGCACGGATGGCGAAGCCAAGGTCCGCGCTCTCTACGGGATTCAGGACGCCGAACTTGTGCAAACCACGCTCATGTACTTTCACACGGACTGGGGCGTGAACAAGCCGGAGTTCAACCGAATCGCCAACGCCACCGGATGCAGTAGCAGGCTGTATATCGACGGCCTCGGAAAGTCTTTGGCAGAAAAACAGGCCACTTTCCGCCACGAGCTTGACATCTGGTCTCGCAACACGGTCGGCAATCTGAAGTAGTCTTACGCGGTATACCCGCGAGCCCAAGAGCCTGGAGGTAAAACTTCCGGCTCTTGGGAACCACTTTTTATAACAGTTTGCGGTAAAATTTAAATTTAATTCTAAAGTTTTCAAATTTTAGATTTTACTGTAGCCTGCTACAAGACTACAATCCAAAACCTTTAGGGGGAAAATTTTGTGTACGAATGTGAATTCCGTGGCGTATCAATTTACGAAGTGGACTTGCAAGATTTTGAACTGCGCGGTGAAGGCGGTCAGGCCAAAGTCTATGGTAGCAAAAGTACCAACTATGCTATCAAGCTATACCACGATGTAAACTCCGAGGAAATGAACCGTCTTCGACTGTGGTTAGAACACGGTGAATGGAACGGTTTAGAACATTGTGCGGCTGTTCCCAGCGGCTTGGTCAAACACGACTGGCGACCCATTGGTTACTCAATGGAAAAGCTCGATGATTTTTCGTTGTTAACCAATCTTTACCAGCGGGACTTTTGCGGCAATAACAAAGTCAGCCTGAAAACCATCGCTCGCCTATTTGTGCAACTCCACGAGCACCTGGAGTTTTTGCATAACAAAGGCTTCCGCGTGGGCGACCTCAACGGCAGTAATGTAATGGTTAAACTAACTGCCGGCAAGTGTGAGGCGGTCAGGTTGATTGACGTGGACAATTGGGGTCTTTTTCGGCCCTTTGATGTCCACTTCAAACCGCGCTATTTTGACTCCACCGCACTGCACGCTAAACTACCGCTAGAAAACTTGGACGGCAAGGCGTATTTTGACCGTTTGCTGGAAGTTGATTGGTGTGCGTTCGCAATGGCCTTGACCCACGCCATTTTTAAGCACCACCCTTTTGAGATAGGGACGGTGAGGGGTGCAAATCTTGGTCCGACCAAAAGGCAACAAGAAAACCTGACTGCGTGGAATGAACGGGTGCAGTTAAACCCGTTTGAGCAAAGCCTCAAGTTACGGTTAGGTGCGGCATTCGGTAAAGTTCTGGATGACTGGATCACAACAAGAAAGAAAGCAAAGTTCCCCAAGCAAGCGCTACTGGACTTTGCAATCGGACTAGTTGCGTGCCAGACTCCGGACTGCAAATACCTGATGACACATTATAGCGTAAGCAAATGCCCCAAGTGCAAAGCTATACTACCCGCCCCAAAACTTCCTGCTTCACCGAGACCCGCTCAACGACCACAACTCAGCCCGCATCAAGCTGTCCAACCGCAAAAGACGACCTCACAAGGGCCCGTCAAACCGTATAACCCGAAAAGGCCTGCCACCCCCCCAAGGCTTGCGAGGCTAAAAATGTCCCTACTTGAAGATATTGCTCGGGCAACGACGGTTGAGGAGGATCCTTTTTTTCCGAGAGTGAAGACTAGGAAAAAACCCGAAAACTGATTCGCGTACACTTTGTAAGATTTGGGTCTGTTGTCATGCGTACAACATGAGAGCAGACCCAGCCATTTTAAACTCCAAAATTTTTATAAGCAGACTCATTTGTCTTTTTATAAAAGTCTTGGAAACAGGACTTAAAAATTCCGTAGGAGGAATTTCGTGAGAAACACTACCAAGCAATTTCAAGTGGGCAAAATGAGGGATGTTACTTCCGTGTTAGTTCAGACGGGAAACATTCAACAACTTGTCTGCAACGTTCCGGGTTTTGGAATAAGCCATGTTAGGCAACAAGACGCCTGGTTGGCCCAAGCTTTTGAACACGAAAGTCGACAGGTCTTTGTGGGCGCAGTCTCCGATGGTTGCACCGACGCAAGCACCGATGACTTTGGCGGGCACAAGAAAACATTCACCGAGCACGGCTCACGCTGGCTGGTGGAGGAATTCTTTACCCAGACCCAAAAGCAGTATCAAAACGGTCTGCGTGGCAAAAATCTTATGCGAGCGACACTTCTGGGGGTTGTGGGACAAATGGAGCACTACAAACCCAAGAATAATCTGTCCGAGTTTATTGAGGCCAAGGGGGGTGTAACGCTTTCCAACGAACTGGTGGCCACGCTCTTTGCTTATATTATTGACGGGGAGAATTGCACGCTGGCGGTCGCTGGCAACGGCGAACTTTGGATCAATGGCAAACGCGCCAAAGTAGACCAAAGCGGTGGTGACCTTTACCCGTACGTAATTTACAGCTATTTACCGGGGCAATGGGACAAACAGCTGGAGAATATGTTTACCATCCACTGTTTTCCCACGACAGAAGTCAGCAAGTTAGCGCTCAGCACCGACGGTTTAAAAGACACTGTTCTAAATTCGGTGGCCAGCCTCAATGGCAAACCTCTGGAAAAGGCGTGTCTGAAAACCGGACAAGAACTGGTAAGAGCAGGCGGGTCCATGGACGACTGCACTTTGGTAGCATGGATTAACTCCCAGGCAAACCATGTGCCTACCCCAGGTTGGCTTACGGCCTTTGCTCAGGAAGCCAGCAGCAAGAACTTTCAGGCTTTCCGATCCGGACAGCAAACGGACAGGATGGCAGTTCCTCTCCAAGCGAAGTCTGCCTTGCCAAAATCAATACAGGCGACTGTTACGGATCCAGCCCCTTCTCAACCTGCGGCACCGCAAAGGGCAGCGCAAGCACCGCCGACGGTAGTGAAGACTCCCACGACGGGAATTGTTGTTGCAACCAACGACTTCATCCCGCTCACCGAACTCTGCGATTACGATTCGCGAATCAGCCTAGGCTACGGCCCACGCCACATTTGCGAAGTGTTGTTGCGGATACGGGAAAGCCTGACTGCAATGCACGCGCGCGGGCAGTATGCCGGAAACCTAAGGCCACAGGACGTGGCTGTAAAGTTTAACCGGCTCACCGAACAACAAGCCCAAGCATTCGGCGAAGACCCCGGACTCAAGTATTTGCACAACACCTACTTGCGCGCCGAGGTTAAGTTGGAACCGGCCGGCAAAGGCCAGTTGGACCGCAACTTCGTCCTTCCCAAGCTGTGGGACAAAGTCAACCAGGTCCCTACTGACACACAGGCGCAAGTCAACAACGACTGCTACCAATTCGCGGTGCTGGCCTGGTGGCTGCTCTCCACAGCAGATCCGTTCGGCGAAGGTGTCCCCAAAGACCCGTCGCACAATCGGAGTAACAGGATGGACAAAAACCACTGTTATTGGAACGAGGCTAGAGTCTTTGTGCCGGATAGACAACGGTTCGAGTTTCTAAGTACAATGCATGGAAGATGGGATGAGTTTGAAAAATGGATATACAGAACCCTGGACTTCGAGAGATTACCCATGATCGACTCCAAAACATTCAAACTTTTCCGCGACCATGGATTTGTCTGTCAAGACAAAGGAGGAACACAGCCTGGCAAAGGATGCGAAGCCTACTTGCACCCTAGCACGACCCGATGCCCATGCTGCAAATGTATATTTTGAGCGACTCAACAAAATCAAGTCAAGCTTAAAGACTTGTCAGGCAGGGGAAGCAACGCTTTTCCCTGCCTGTATTTTTACAAATAAAAATAAAATTAAGTCAGAGGTATCCTATCCAGCGACTCTCTCAACATTACACGTGTAGAGTCGTAACCATCGTCTTGTCCACCAATTCTGAATGACAAAGTTTTCGATTTAAAATAATAAAACGCATTGGTCATTTTGTCTGAATCAGGGTCAATTATGTCAAATTCAATTTTTATATTTCCTAACGCTTGTTCCAAACCTTTTTTTAAATCTTTTTCCAAATCTAAATTTTCTACAAATTTTTCTGATAAAGCCTCTACTATTAATTTATCATACATCGCTCTGGCTCCCGGGGTTAGACCGGCTTTATCGGCCTCTTCTTTAAAATGCTTCATTACTGCCGGATATTTTTTTTCCAATACGTTCCTCTGTTGTTCCGTTGAATAAGTACTATAAGAATTAAATGCCAATATGTCTTTAAACGATGTCAGTGCGTCATCGTATTCATGTGATCCGCCCACCTCGAAACTTAATTCGTTTCTACTAAAAAAATATCTGATATCACTAATTTTGTCAGAATTTGGTTCTCTCACAAAAAAATCGATTGAAATTTTTTCTAAAGCTTTAGCTGAATCTGGATTTTCTTTTATCGACTCTAGTAAAGCCTCTGCCAATAATTTATCATACATTGCTCTTGCTCCCGGGGTTAGACCGGCTTTGTCTGCTTCTTCGCTAAAATGCTTCATTATTGCCGGGTAGTTTTTTTCCAATTCTTCTTTTGCGTCTGGCTTTGTTGCATCTGGCGAGGCTGGGGTTACCGGAGGAGTCGGAGTTTTTGCTTTTGCTTCATCTCTTTTTTTTATTCTTTCCTGTTCTTGCTCATAGTACTCAACAAAAGTTTTTTTCACATCCTCAATGGTGGCTGTTGGTGGAATATGCAATAGGTTGTCCCTGCCAAAACCAACTTTAGAAACTTTTTGCGCAAAGGAAAGCAAAACCCCATTGCTTAATTCGGTGCCCTTGTGAGCAAAATTAAATTTGGTCAAAATTCCCTTTTTTATATTTGGATCTAATTGGTCTAGTGTCTGCTCTAATACCTGCAAAACTTTAACTTTATCCGCGTCGGGCATCTGGTCCCCTTCTTTTACAAAGTGCGCATTTTTCCGGCCAACTTTTTCCAAAAATTTCTCACCAGTCACATCAAAATCTGCCTTATCCGCTTCCACGGCAGACTTACCGGCATCCGGAGTTTTATCAGCGCCAGGCTTGGCAGTAGTTTCAGGTCCAGCCTTAGTAGTAGTGGCTTTAACCACCGCTTCATTTTTTGCTTCCTCTTCCACTACATCTCCATAAAACTCCTCAATCTGATTTTGCTTTATAACATTCCCGGCAATTAAGGCTTGCTCCATTTGCCAAACAGCTTCTGCTCTCTCCGCTTTGGTAGCTTTGTCCGGCTTTAAAATTTTTCCTTGATGAGCGTCCCCTTCAACCACAAACTGAATAGCCTTTTTATCTATTTTTTTCAGGCCGGTATGCTGTCCGTATAATTCAAGCAAAGCCGCGGCATATTGTGGATTTAGATAACGTTTTAAAACATCACCCTTAAACTCCGGGGCTTTAGCTTCGGTAGTCTCTGTGGTCGCTTTTTTAGTACCGTCTTCTTGGCTCCCGCCTCCCCCGCCACCGCCGGATTCATGTCCGCCACCATTTCCATGAGCATCTGCTTTATGACTTCCGGCTTTCTTTTTTGCTTCTTTTTCTGCTTGCTCTTTTTCTTTCTTTTCTTTATCCGCTTTCTGCTTGGCTGCTTTTTCTGCTTTTTTCTGTTGTTTCTTTTCTTCTACTTTATTTTCCCCGGGGCGATAGAAAACTTTTCTTTGTGGCAGTACTGTCGGCAAAGCTTGGTCATATTCAATCGGAGCGACAACCGGCTTGTCTGGAATAAATTCCTGGGTAATATTAACTTTTCCATAATCTATACCTTGCCCAGTATTTTTGTCGCTACTTATCCAAACATAATTTTTACTGCCGTCTGCCCTGCTTCCGGTTTCTTCCGCCAAGCCAAAGAACCC
>CAYIHW010000020.1:0-5359 GCA_964363335.1 uncultured Candidatus Saccharibacteria bacterium | reverse complement strand
TCCACCACTGCTCCCCCGGCCATTACCGGATGACCGTCAAAATTGCTTTGATAGAATTTTGTACCTTTTACACCATCTACAATCTTATCAAATGAAGTGTGCTGATTTTTAAAATAACTGCCGCCCCACAATTTTTCTGCCTGCTCTCCACCCAAGTGCATTGCTTCCTGTGCTAAAATTCCACCGGCAAAACCCATAACCGCGCCTCCAAAAAAAGATTTTGTCTGCTCAACTGCCTTAAACACAGCTCTTTTTTTATCTGTCTGTTTGACAATTGCAGTAATTGCGGATTTTTCAATATCAATCCTGCTCTGAAGCTCTTGTTCGTTAATAGCTAAGTTTTTGAGAGCAATTTTCAAATCAGATTTGGCTGCCATCGGACTACCAAACCTCTTACCGCTATCTTCATCCATTGAAAACATGTCCAGCTTGGCAAACTTGTTTTTAGTGTCTCTTAAAGTGTCGGTCTCACGCTGTAGGCGTGCATAAATTTTTGCCAACTGTTGCTGTTCTTCTTCAGTAAAAGTTTTTTTATCTGCCATGGCGGTGATTTGTGCCATTGCATCCTTGTATGTCATAGCTGCACCGTCATAACGCAAATTATTCTTGTCAAAAACCCAACCTTTTTTAGCGTCAAGAATATCACTACCTTTACCGCCTAAAGTCTCTTGTCGCTCTTCCTGAGCCAAATCATATTTAACATCCTTGCCACGCTTAATGCCACGATAGATTCCACCGACAGCTGCACCAATACCAAGGGGCACCCAAAAACCGGTCGCGCCCGCCGCTACCGCGCCGCCAACCGCTGCCCATTTAATTGCGCGCTGAACTCCTTGGGTGGCCACTGTTGCTGCGGCACCCATTACGAACGGATTAAGTAATATTTTTCCTAAAACTTTATGATTTTCTCCCCAATCCACCGCTCTTTCGTATAAATTTAAAATGCCTTTCGGGCGATTATTTACAATATCTCTATCCTTCAAACCCAATTGCAAATTTAAACCTCTCACACCCTCTACTTGTTTGCTTATGGCATCACGGATTGTTTCAATATTAGCTTCTGGGTTCTTGTCCATTACTTCTTTAACCACTGCGTCAATCTGTGCTTTATTTTCCTTGTCTACCGATTCTAAAATTTCATAAAAATTACTGGCGTATAAAAGACCTTTGGCTTCCTTTGCCCTATCATCGTTTGTAGTCCATTTGGCTACTGACCTTCTATTTATATACCCTGCAATATTTTCTTTTACAAACAATTCCACGGCTGCGCGCTTGTCTAATCCGTTATAGGCGGCGCCATCCCATTTATTCGTACGATAGCGATGCAACAGTTCTGCAAATCTATCTTGAACTTCTGGATCATTATTCATACTCTCCCCTAACTCTCGCTGAGTATCCACTACATCTTTTTTGTATTCCAATACAACCTTGTCCAGCATTTCCAAATATTCACTGGATACACGCGTTCCCGCTCCCGGCACTTCTTTGCCGGAAACCCTTTCGGAAATAGCCTGCATTAAATTATTATCATTTTGAATTTCTTTAAGAGCTTCCTGATAAAATTTCAAACGATAATGTTCTTCACTCAAGCCTTTCCAGGCATTCTTAACAAATTTACCAAAACGCCCACCCTTATGGTCAAAATGGTTTCTTAATTTTTCTTCGCCTTTTGTCCAAGCCATGCGCTTGGCAATTTCGGAGATATCTATTAAGAAAATATTTTTTTCTGGGCCCTTTACGACTTCCGGCCCACTCATTGTAAGGTTTTCCAATTTGTTTTTAACAGGAGCCGGACTTGATGTAGAAACCGGCTTTGGAACCAAATTCGGGACGGGAGCCCCTTCCAGTTCTTCAGCCGGCACAGGCAGTTCTTGCGGTAATACCAAAACCCGCCGGGCTTCTAAAGCCAGCCTGGCTAATTCATAATTCTGTTGCTGTTCGCCCATTTTATCAAAATCTTGCGGCAATTTATTCTCGGCAGTAAAGCGTTCCAATATTGCCGACTTATACTCCGCGTCGCTGGCTATTTGCTTTGTCTCTTGCTTGGTATATAAATACTGTTCTTCTTTTTGCTTGTCTTCTAACGGACTTACATTTTTCCCGTCCTTATTAAAATTCTTTGGATAGTGAAAAGCGAAATACGGCAAAGAGCTCTCTAAAAGCACTTTAGCCAAATTATGATATTTACCTAATCTTTTTTTGCGGTCTTCCAGTTCTGCTTTAAGTTTTTTGTCGTCAATTTTTAAATACTTTTCCGCGCGCTGGCGCAAAGCTTCGCCCAACTGCTGTTTTTTGTAATCCGCGTCATACCCGGCAAAGGCCTTGCCTTCTGCGCTGGCCTTTTTTCTGTCCGCTTCTTCCCAGGCCTCCACTTCTTTATAAGCTTCCTCTTTGAGCTGGTCTTTAACCGGCAACTGACTTAAAACTTCATACCAGGCCAGTTTCTTTTTTGCTTCATCTCCATTTATTCCGGCCCTCACGGATGCCAGCTCGTATTTATCTTTTGCTGTTCTGCTGGTTTTTACACTTTGTTCCTTTTGAAAAATTTCTCTTACTTGCTCCTGTGTTCTTGCTTCTAAATCTTTTACCACCTTGGTAAGTTCATCCACAGGAACCCCTTCAAGGCGTTTAGCCGTTATCTTTCCACTAGCATCCAGTGCTTCCACAAAATAGTTGTCGCCGTCTACAATTTTATTTTTCGCGCGCTCCACACTATTTTGCACCCGTAACAAACGAGCCCGCTGATTGGCGTTAAGATTTGGTTTAGTTAATGAAGACATAACAAGTCGCAAAGCGCCGTCAACGGAATCTTTTATTTCCGCCCGTTCCCTCAATATTTTTTCGTTTTGCTCATTGACTTTGTCTATTTCGGCCTGGTTTTTTGCTTTCTTTTTTTCCGGATTGTTGACCGGTAACTTTTCTTTTTTAGGCCCATTACCAACAGTGGGCGTTACGCCATCCGGTTTTTCTCCGCCCTTACCAGCTATTCTTTGTTTTGCTAACTCCCCCCAGTTGATTTTCGCCATATAATTATTATCCTAAATAAGCTTGTTTAAATTTAACCATTTCATCTTTAAAAATTTCGCTAATATTGGGAATTTGCGTTCCCACAAAAGCCATAATTTCATCCTGGCTTGGGGCAGTCGCCAGCAATTTTTCCATTTCCGGCACTGCGGATTCCGGCAAATGCTGAAAAATAGATTGCATTAGCCACTGCTGTAAGCGGTCGGCTAAATCTTTTATCATTTGTTCTTTTAAGCTTTCCGGAATATCTTTTATACCCTTGTCAAAAAGACAAGAGTCCAAAAAAGCATAAAGGGGCGGGGTAATTAAATTGTCCTGGGTGTTTTGTGTGTCCATATATAAAAATTAAATTATTAACCCTTAGGGAAAGCTTCTTTAAAAATATCGTCCAAATCCTGGTCGCTAAGTGAATCAAAGAGGTTCTGCCCTGGAATTGACGACGGCGGCAAATCTTCTAAATATTTTAGTTCTTTCCTGCCCGGTTTCGGATTTGGATTAGTTGCCACAGACAATGTTTCTTTTGGCTTGGAAGCTCCTTTACTATTCCAAACATCCGTGAGCATAGGCCGGGCGCGCACGTAACCTAACAGCGAATATTTTAAAACTTTCGCTTTGGTCATAGTTTCGTTTTCCGGCGCTTCCGCTAGCGGACGGTCTTTTAAATATTCTTTTAAATCACCCGTGGAAAGATTGTATAACCTCTGATACTCACTTAAAAATTCTTGCCTTGCGCCGGTAAGAGTTTCTTTTCCCAATAAATAAAGCGCTTCTGCGCCTTTGAGCCCGGCCTTTTGAGACAACTCAAATAAAATGCTTTTATATCCCAACGCCTTTTCCAAAGAATCAAAGCGCGTCTTTAACAACTCCATAAAAGCCTTAGCTTTGGCTTGAAACTCCTCGCTGTTAAAGTGTTCTTCGTCCGTTTTCCAACGGTTAATATTTCTTTCCGGCTGTGCCGGCAAGGGCATACTTCTTAGCTCTTTAAATCTTTCCTCGCCAATAATTTCAATCCAACGATCAAGTATAGCAAAATCTTTTATGGCCTGCTTAAAATTAGCTCCGGTATCCGACGAATCTATATTCCATTCAGCATTATTGAGGATTTGCTCAAAATCGTCCCTCTCTTTTTGTTCAGATTCAGAAAGCTTTGAATAACTTATTGTACGCAAGGTTAAATATTTCTCTACTTCCTGTTTTGTTTTTTTTGTAATATTAGCCAACTCTTCTGCCGAAAGCTCTTCTACCACCTTCCAAGTGTCTCTTTTTGCAGATGAGCCAATTCCTACCACCAATAATTTATTTTTTACGGCCAATCTGGGATAAAATTTTCCACCTGATTCAGCGAGCGCTTGTTTAAAAGCTTCCACATATTTTTGTAACTCTTCAGGGGCAGCGACTTGAGCCACAGGGGGCAAATTTATAAAATACGGGTTTTTTTCTTTCCCCAAAATAACCGCCTTTAATTTATAAGGCAACCTGCTTTCGTCTATGGTTATAGATTCAGCTTTAAGTTCAGTTTCAGGATTTTCTGCCACTGGTGGAGTAACCACTTCCTTAACTTCGTTATTCTCTTCTGGAATTGCCGGTTCTATATCCGGCTCCAGCAAATAACCCAAGTATTCATCACATTGGAGCTGGTATTCTTCGTTATCAACTTGATGCGTTTTCCATCCTTTAATTACAGTCTTTATTTCGTCATCGGACATTTCTTCTAAATAATTCTGCGGGGTAAGGCCTACGCTTTGTAAAAAATCCAACATCTCCGGTTGAGATTCTTCCATACTAGTCGCTATGGATTTTAAATAACTGCTCAAATCAACCACATTCAGACTTTCATCGTTGACTTCTTCAGGATGCTGGCGATAATGAAATGCTACGGTAAAAGCCAGGCGCGATTTTTTAGAAATATTTTTAGGCAGGTCTTTAATTTCCGAAACATTTGGAACATTAGGAGCAACTTCCAGCCCATTTAAATCTGCTAATTTAGTAAATTTGGTTTCGTCCATAAAATGTCTAAAATGAATATATTTTTGTTTCTTTTTTGTTTAATTCCTTGTCTTTATTAAAGCATAAAATAGGTAAAAAGAAAAGCGCCGGGATTGAATTAACAATCCCGGCGGCGATAGCATAAGCTACCGACTTCTGCATCTTCACTGAGCGTCCGTGAACTCTACGGTGGGGATATGACCCCGAGCACCGGCACAATTTTGTGCCCGATTGCCACAATTGCGGCATGACCTCCTCCAATAAAGGGGAGGCCGATACCGAGCCCGATACCGATGCAGGAGGCAATCGGTATCCCCGTGCCATACCAGCCCTTTTCACGGGGCCAGCA
>CAYIHW010000019.1:0-16398 GCA_964363335.1 uncultured Candidatus Saccharibacteria bacterium | reverse complement strand
GAGGCAGGGTTTTTTGCCATTTGGCGGAAACTGGTTTTTGTCTTAAAAGCCCATTGTCACAACAGTCCCATGATAATTAAATTGAGGTAATATAAAGGGATTGATGAAGGGGTGTAATTATGAATAAAAAAGATTGGAAGAAAATCTTAACCTATTTCTCCGGCGCCAGTTTCTTGCTGGCATTTGCTTTGACTTGGAGTAAGGCTTCAGAAAATATCGTAGATATTTTTTATATCCTCTCTATGCTGTCAGGCGGCTACTTTGTCGTGACGGCGGCCCTGCGCGGGCTAATTAAGCAGCGGTTTTTAAACATTAATTTTTTGGTTACGATTGCGGCTATTGGCGCTTGGTATATTAACCAGTTGGGAGAAGCCGCGGCAGTAATCTTTTTCTTTTCTTTGGCCGAATTTTTTGAAGAATTCGGGGTAGAGCGTTCGCGCAAAGCCTTGGAAGTGCTAATAAAAAAATCGCCGCGAACCGCTGTATTAAAAAATGGCGAGAAGGTGCCGGTAGAATCGGTTAAAGTTAAAGATATTATTGTTGTCCGGCCGGGAGATTTAATTCCCTTAGATGGCGCCGTGGTTTTCGGTTTTTCCAGCGTTGATGAGGCCGCTATTACCGGCGAATCCGTGCCCACAGAGAAACATATAGATAGCACTGTGTTTGCTGGTACATTAAACCAGCAAGGGTATTTGGAAATTGAAGCCACAAAGGAAAGCAAAGACTCTACTTATGCCAAGATTATTGAGCTGGTAGATAAAGCCCATGCGTCGCGCGCTCCGGCCCAGGAGTTTATTGACCGCTTTGCCAAGTATTATACTCCTTCAATTGTCGGCATTGCCTTTTTAATTGCCGTGGCGCCGCCTTTATTGTTTGATGGAGTGTTTATGGATTGGCTCTATAGGGCTTTAGTATTGTTAGTTATTGCTTGTCCCTGCGCTTTGGTGATTTCTACTCCTGTGTCCATAGCCTCGGCCATTGGCGGCGCTTCCCGCAAAGGAGTGCTTATTAAAGGCGGCAAGTATTTGGAACTGTTAAGTAAGATTAAGGCCGTGGCTTTTGACAAAACCCGCACGCTGACTAAAGGCGAACCGGTAGTGTCAGATATCATAACCTTTAATGGCTTTACCAAAGATATGGTGTTGGCCGATGCCGCGGGCATTGAAAAATTTTCTTCCCATCCGCTTTCCAAGAGTATTTTAGACTACGCCAAAGCTCACGGCGTAGAGCCTCATCCTATGGAGAAATTTGAGAACGCGGCGGGTAAGGGCGGCAAGGCTGACTGTTTGGTTTGCGCTGACAAAGAGCACTGCGTCGGCAATTTAAAGTTTATAGGGGCAAGCAGCGACGCTTCCAAGGAAGTGCTGGAAAAAACTCAAGCACTTGAACAGCAGGGCAAAACCGTAGTCTTGGTCAGCGAAGGCAGGCAGGTTATCGGGGCTTTGGGAATTACTGATCAAATCCGTCCGGAAGCGGCCGAAGCTATTGCTAATCTCCATAAAAAGAAAATAAAATCCATTATTGTTACCGGAGACAACCAACACAGCGCGAATTTTGTCGCGAAGAGATTAGGCATTACCGAAGTTAATGCTTCGCTATTGCCGGATGAAAAGGTAGAAAAGATTAAGGCATTAAAATTGCAATATGATACCGTTGCCATGGTGGGAGACGGGGTTAATGACGCCCCTTCTTTGGCTACCGCCGATGTGGGTATTGCTATGGGCGCGGGATCCAGTGATGTTGCCATTGAAACCGCGGATGTAGCGCTTATGAATAATAATCTTCTCAATGTCGCTAATACAATAGATTTGGGCAAACGAACCATGAGAACCATAAAGCAGAACGTAACCGCCGCCTTGCTGGTCAAACTCTTTTTTCTGCTATTAGCCTTGTTTGGCTTTACTCATTTGGAATATGCCATTGGAGCTGACTCGGGAGTGGCCGTTTTGGTTATTTTAAACGGACTAAGACTTTTTTCTTAACATAAATTTAAATTTATTACTCGGCGATTCGCCGGGAGAAAGGAATAGTATATGTTTAACGGATATAATATGATGGGGGGATGGTTTGGTTGGTGGTTTATGATGCCTATTTTTTGGGTGGTAGCTATATTCTTGCTAGTATGGCTTATTCGCGAGTTGTTTGGTAAACAAAATGGCTCTGCTGACTCTAAATTTATAGATATACTTAAAGAACGTTACGCTAAAGGTGAAATTAGCAAGGAAGAATTTGAAGCTAAAAAAACAGAGTTAACAAAATAATTTATAGAAAATTTTAAAAGATATGCAATATAATTACACAAAAAAATTGGACTTGTCTTTTTCAGAAGCTTTGGAAAAAACTAAAGTAGAACTTGGAAAAGAGGGTTTTGGAGTGTTGACTGAAATTGACGTTAAGGCTACTTTGAAAAATAAACTGGATAAAGACTTTGACAATTATGTTATTTATGGAGTGTGCAATCCGTCCTTGGCCTATGAAGCTTTGCTCGCGCAAAAAGACATTGGCCTTTTTTTGCCTTGTAACGTGATTGTTTACGAAGAAGATGGCAAAAGCATTGTTTCTGTTATGTTGCCGACTGTCGCTTTACAAGCGGTGTCAAATCCGGCAGTTAATGAAATTGCCAAAACAGCGGAGGAAAAATTAAAACGAGTTATTGAAAATATCTAAACAATAGTATTTAACAACAAGTCTATTGCTTTATTTGATTCTTTTCAATACCTCGCAGCTCTGCTGCGGTCCCCTGCAGTTTTCCCTCCCCTTGATGGGGAGGGCTAGGGAGGGGTGATGCAGTTGCAGTTGATACCCCGTCAGCTTGCTGCGGGGTAGTTCATTTAAAACGTGCTAAAATATATGCAAGATTAATAGAAAGCATTAAATAATAAAAACTATGACAAATGCCAAAAAAATAGAATGGCTATTGCGAATTGGGGTTGCGGGCGAGTTTGCCGGCCATGGTTTGCTGGCCATAGGGGGCAAAAAAGATTGGCTAGGCTGGATTAGCCAAATGATTCAGGTTGACAGTTCAACTGCGGCTACTTTGTTGTTGTTAATAGGAGTCGCGGATTTAATTGTGGCGCTGATTGTATTGGTTAAGCCATTTCGTCCGGTATTGCTTTGGGCGGCCTTTTGGGGTTTTTGGACGGCATTGGTCCGGCCTTTGGTGGGGCAGTCGTGGTTGGATTTTGTGGAGCGCGCTGCCAATTGGGCCGCGCCGCTGGCATTATATTATTTTTATCAGGACAACAGGGATAAAAAGTAAAAAATATTATGAAGCATTTGGACGGTAGAAAAATAGGTGGTGAACACACTACTTTTATTGAGATGGCGTCCGATATTGCTAATATGCTTTTAAAATTGCCAGGGGTTGATAAAATTTCGCCAGGTTATATTAACGCG
The DNA here is from genome assembly GCA_964363335.1 of uncultured Candidatus Saccharibacteria bacterium. GTDB lineage: Bacteria > Patescibacteriota > Doudnabacteria > UBA920 > UBA920 > PALSA-1336. The sequence goes on along the minus strand of CAYIHW010000019.1, from coordinate 13,002 downwards.
GGAATTGGAACCGGCAGAGGAACTCGTTCGGTTAAAATTATTGACGCGGTCGGTTGTGTATTAGACCTGTTGCTTAATAATTTTCTGTCAAAAACACGCTCTTTCGCCAAAACCTTGTTAAAAATTTATCCGCTTAACTTAGGTTAAACATCAAAATTTTTAAACTGCGGTTTTGTCTGAAATATCATATTTTGCATCAAAAAATTATTAAACAACAAGTCTATTGCTAAAAGTTAAACAAAGCGGATCTTCGCAGGAGATTAGGATTTTTACTAAAGACCCTCAAAATGTTAAATTGGAACTCGCCCGTTGGCTAAGAAATAATAAAATTGATATTAGTTTTGGAGAACAGAATTAATTTATGGAAAATACATCATTCGTCGCCATTTTTTTAACCGGCCTGCTTACCGGCGGGCTGTCTTGCTTGGCCGTCCAAGGGGGACTGCTGGCTTCTACTATTGCCCAGCGCGAAGAGGAGCGGCTAAAAGACAAAGCCGGCAAAGGTTCGCCCGCGCCAATTTTGTGGTTTTTACTGGCCAAGCTGGTTGCTTACACGATTTTAGGTTTATTGCTGGGCTGGTTCGGCTCGTTGTTTAGTTTGTCGCTGACAGTAAAGTTAGTAATGCAGTTTGCGGTAATTGTGTTTATGTTCGGCACCGCTATGTCCCTGCTTAATGTCCATCCGTTTTTTCGTTATTTCATAATCCAACCGCCAAAGTTTTTAACCCGTTTGGTTAGAAATAAGTCTAAGAGTAAAGACGCGTTCGCCCCGGCTTTGTTGGGCGCATTTACCGTATTCATTCCTTGCGGTATTACTCAGGCCATGATGGCTTTGGCCATAGCCTCGGGCAGCGCTATTAGGGGAGCGGGGATAATGTACGCTTTTGTGCTCGGTACCACGCCGGTGTTTTTTTTACTGGGCTATTTTGCCACGCGCCTGGGGGATTTTTGGCACAAAAAGTTTTTACGCGTCGCGGCCTACGCCATCATAGTCTTAACGGTTTTTAATTTAAATAATGCTTTGGCCTTAACCGGCCGGCCCATAACTTTAACCGACATCGGCAAAAACATTTTTTGCGCCGTGGCTTATTGCGGCAACGCATCAGGCCAATCTTTGGTTTTAACCAATGAGGTCACTATTACCATTGGCACCTATGGTTATACGCCTAAAAATATTATAGTGGCCAGAAATTCCGATGTCAAAATAAAATTAGTAAACAATGACGGCTCCGGCTGTGCGCAGGCTTTTACAATTCCTTCCTTGGGTCTGCAAAAAGTGGTGCCCGTTGGCAGTACAGCGGAGCTTAGTTTCCATTCTCCCGACAAACAAACCCAAATAGCCTTTATGTGCAGTATGGGAATGTATAGAGGAGTTATTAACGTTAATTAACAGTGCTTACAAGCTGGTTGGCTGATAAGCTAGTAAGCCACTACCGATATTTATCATTTAGAAGAAATTTAACAAAATTTAAATGTCTCAAGTACTTAAAATTCGCATCAACGGCATGCACTGCACTTCTTGCTCAATCAACATTGACGGCGAGCTGGAAGACGCTGCCGGCATTGTAAAAGCCGACACCAGTTATGCCAAAGCGCAAACCGTGGTGGAGTTTGATGCGGAAAAAATTTCTTCGGAAAAAATTTTGGAAATAATTAAAGCCACGGGCTACGAGGCAGAGGCGGTAAATTAGTTTATTAGACTTGTTGCTTAATAATTTTTCGCCCAAAATATGCTTTTTCGCCAAAACCTTGTTAAAAATTTCTCCGCTTAACTATGGTTAAACATCAAAATTTGTTAACTGCGGTTTTGTCAGAAATATCATATTTTGCATCAAAAAATTATTAAGCAACAAGTCTAATGTTAAAAATAAATCAAGTAATTCCATATCAGGTAAAAGTTAGCCGGCGCGCCCGCCGTATGCGATTAAATGTTTATCCCGTTGGAAAAACGGGTTATTTAGGATTTGATAAGCCGCTTAACTCATCGGGGCAGTCTATTTTTTTTTCTTCGAGCAGTTTTTTTACTGGAATAGCGTGTGATTCTTCCGTGGTACTGACTTTGCCTTTTGGCACTGCTTTAGGCGCGGCCGAAAAATTTGTGCAAACCAAACTGGCTTGGATTAAACGGGCGGTAGAATATTTTCGTGTTCATCCAATTGTGCCGCGGCCTAAAGTTACCCGGGGAGAATATAGAAAGATGAAGGCCGCGGCTTTATTGCTGGCACAGACCAAGGTTAAACAGTGGAGCGAATTTTACGGTCTTAGCTATAACCGCGTGGCCATTAAAAACCAAAAAACCCGCTGGGGGAGCTGTAGTAAAAAAGGTAATTTAAATTTTAATTATCGCATTGTGCATTTGCGTGCCGAACTGCTGGATTATTTAATCGTCCACGAGCTCTGTCATTTGCGGGAATTTAATCACGGCCGGAATTTTTGGGCGCTTGTGTCCAAAGCCACCCCAAATTTTAAAAAATTAAGAGGCGAATTAAAAAGATATGGTCATTAGGTATGGCAAATTTTAAACAGCGGGTTATAAAATTTATTCAAAGCGTCCCCAAAGGTAAAGTGGTTAGCTACGGACAAGCGGCGGCCAAAGCGGCGAGTCCGCGCGCGGCCAGACAAGTGGGTGGAATTCTGCGAAGTATTGACGCGTCAGCCGGTCTTGTCCCTTGGTGGCGGGTAATAAATAATCAAGGAGTAATTTCTATAAAAGGGAATTGGACAGCTAGCAAGAGTATTCAAAAACAGTTATTGGAAAAAGAAGGAATTAAAGTTGGAGCAGACTATAAGTTAGATATCAATAAATATCGTTGGCTTGCAAGTTGATCAGCTAGTAACTAACCATCAACTATGAATTATAAACCATCAACTGTTTCCGGCTTCACTATAATAGAACTAATCGTCGTTATTGCCATTATTGGTATAATGGCCAGCGTGGTTATTGTCGCTGTCCAGCCCGCCAGGATGAAAGCTAGGGATGTAAAAAGAAAAACCGATATGGCACAGATTGGCCGGCTGCTTTATTCCTCGTCTTGTTATGTGCCGAATGCCGGGGCTGGGGATTATGATTTGGCCGATTTAGTGCCGGAATTAGTTGTTAAGTATCCACAGTATGCTCAGTTTTCATCGTACTTGCCAAAAGATCCAAAAACCGGAAGTGAATATCAAACCAATTACCGCTATGCTTATAGCGCGGACAGCCACTGCGTCATGTATGTAAATTTGGAAAATACCAAAGAGCCTATAACGTTATCTGGTCTAACCGCGCCCACAGTCAACACCGGCCAGGGCGTATTACAAGCAACAGCCCAAGGGCCAAACGGGACAAATATTTATTATCAAATAGGGAAGTAGATAAGGAGACAAGTATGAATGGATGCAAGAATATAAGCGAAATAGCCGTGCTTGGTGCCGGATCTCCGAACCAAAGCCCTGAAGGCTTGGTACGGGGCAAGGCTTTTTCCAAAAACAGCCTGAGAGTATTATTAAATTTTATCGTATGTTTAAAATTGAAAGTAAACAGAAAGACATAGCGGTGTTTGGTGCAGGCTGTTTTTGGTGCACGGAAGCGGTGTTTCAAAATCTAAATGGCGTAAGCGTGGTACTACCCGGATACACTGGCGGAGATTTGCAAAATCCGAGTTACGAACAAGTTAGCAGTGGGAGTAGCGGTCATGTGGAAGCGGCGAAAATTGAATTTGATCCCGGCATAATTTCTTTTAAGCAACTGCTGGAAGTATTTTTTGCGGTGCACGACCCGACCACTTTAAACAGGCAGGGTAATGATGCCGGAGAGCAATACCAAAGCGCCATTTTTTATACCTCAGAAAACCAAAAGCAAATTGCGCTTAATATTATTAGAGAAGTTGATGGCGAAAAAATTTATAATTCTCCAATTGTTACAAAAGTTCGGCCACTGAAAAAATTTTATGTGGCGGAAAATTATCACCAAAATTATTATATAAATAATCCTGGCAATCCATATTGCGCCGTGGTTATAGACCCCAAGGTGCAAAAGTTGCGCGCCAAATTTACCCATTAGACTTGTTGCTTAATAATTTTTCGCCCAAAATATGCTCTTTCGCCAAAACCTTGTTAAAAATTTCTCCGCTTAACTATGGTTAAACATCAAAATTTATAAACTGCGGTTTTGTCTGAAATATCATATTTTGCTTCGAAAAATTATTAAGCAGCAAGTCTATTTATTAAAACCATCATAGGCTAATTCGTGCGAATAAGCCTATGATCAAATTTATGATCAGCAAACAAAGATTAGCAAAATTCCAAAGCGTAGCCAACGCCCGGCAAGAAGGAGTGGTGGTATTGGAAGACATTCACGATCCACATAACGCAGCCGCTGTCCTGCGAAGCTGTGAAGGTTTGGGTTTGCAAAAAGTCTATTTCATTTTTGCCAAAGAAAAAAAGTTTAATCCCGAAAAAGTGGGTTTTATGACTTCGGCTTCGGCCAACAAGTGGCTGGAGTATAAAATATTTACTTCCGTTAAAGACTGTTATAAACTTTTAAAAAAACAAGGGTATAAGGTATGCGCTACGGTGCTGGACGAAAAAGCCAAAAGTATTTTTCAAACTAATTTGAAAGAGCCAAAAATTGCGCTGGTGTTTGGCAACGAGCATTGTGGTTTAAGCAAACAGGCCGTAAAATTATCCGATGCGCACATTTATGTTCCTATGCAGGGGTTTGTGCAAAGTTTTAATTTATCTGTTACTGTGGCCATTTGCGTTTACGAAATGTTTCGCCAACGGCAAGCACAAATAAAGAAATACGCGTTGCCTAAAACAGAACAGGCCAGAATAATTAAACGCTGGGAAAAGAAAAAATAAGTTAATAAAATAATTGAAGCCGTCCCGTCCTGCCTGTTGGCGGGGTGGGGCGGCTTCTTGGTTTGTGGTCGGGGAGTTGTCAGATCGTCAGATGGTTAGTACCTTGGCAGCGATAGTCCAGCAGATTGCGGAAGAGCCCAGCGCAGTGCCTAGACCTGCCATAAAAAGCCAAAAGAGTTTGCGGCTGGCTATTCCGTAAGCTTTCGGAGAAATTAACCCCCTGATTCGTTTGTCCGGCACCCCGCCCTTAAAGAGGTGTCGGTAGGTCATGTCCTCCAGTATAGCCAGAGCAAGCCCGATCAGGATTGATATTAAGACATTCTGGACAATTGTCCCAAAGGCTTCAGGTTTTTTGTATTCGCTGAACACTGAGTAAATACCCAGGGCGAACCCAATCATCAGCATCAGGATTTTTTCTCTGTCGTGGACAAGTTTAAACCGATTAATGTCCAACATTGTGCCCTCCTTAAGGACATCTTACTTACCAAAGAATTATGGTCTCCAAACAGTGCTTTTGTCAATGTCATAGCCGCTTACGTGGTATAATTAGTAGGGAACAAGTATAAAGCCTGCCTACCCGGCAGGTAGGCATATAGTAGATATAAAAAGCCATCAAAACTAATAACTAACGGCAAATGACCCCACTCCTTACCAACTTTTTATTGCTAGTGCTGGCAATTATTAACATTGCGGCGTTTATTATAGTGGGGCTTGATAAACGCAAAAGCGTAAAAGGGGATGATGACCGTTACCCGGAAGTTTCCTTCTTTTTAATGGCGACAATTTTTGGCTCCTTGGGAATATTTCTAGGCATGTTTGTGTTTCGCCACAAAATCCGCAAAGCTTACTTTCCGTTAGGAATAGGTTTTATTCTTATTCAACAACTGGTACTGCTTATTTTGCTTTATAATATGTATCTCACCAAATAACATTCTCACATTCTGCAGAATGTGAGAATGTTATTTTATGGAAATTAAAATATTTTATGCAAAAAATTAAATTAGAAGCAGAAATAGCAAGAATCCGAAAGCTACCCTCCGCAGAGTTTGTTAAGGAACAAACAACGGGCGAAGACCAAACATTGGAAGTTACAAAAGGAGAAGCGGAAAGAACTTATAACCGCTGGGCGTTTTATCTTGCCGCGTCCACAGACTTGCAAATATACGAGCAAATGAAAAGCGAATTTAACGCCAATGTTAAGCAACATGGCGATGAATTTTTTGAAGAATATGCGGCAACTATTTTGGAAAAACGGGCGGAATTTAGAAAAACTTTGGGTATGGACATCCCTGGCTCCGGGAAAAATTTCGAGTTGGATGCAAAAGAATGGAAAAAGAAAATTGAGGAGTTAAAAAAGCTGCATAGAATGCACGAAGGCCTAAAAGAGAATCCGGAAATAATAAAAAATATGTTTGAGGGTACAGATTTTACCCCTCGAGCTTAAAATAAACTATGGTTTCCTATTAGCTGGGTCTGTTGCCGAATGTCATTTTTGCCCAAAAAGAGCTTGTTTGGTAAAATTCCCAAAAAAATTTATCCGCTTACCTTTCAGGTAAACATCAAAATTTGTTTTGAAAATTTTCCTCAAACCCGTCTCTTGCATCAAAAAGCCCATTCGGCAACAGACCCTAGCTATAAGCTACTAATATGCCCATAAAAAATATCCACAAAATTGAACAGCCACGAGAGAGGCTGGAAAAGTACGGTGCCGGGAAATTATCCAATCCCGAACTCCTAGCCATTTTACTGCGAACCGGACCAAAGGGTCTGGGAGTGCTGGATTTGTCCAAAAAAATCCTTAAACAATTTCCGGAAAATAAACTGGCTAACGCGAGCTTTGAGGAGCTTAAAAATATTCACGGCCTTGGTCCGGCCAAGGCCTGCGAAATTGTGGCTGTGTTTGAACTGGGGCGCCGGCTGCTGCAAGACAAACAGGCCGCGTTAATTTTGTCTCCGCGCGAAGTATGGGAGCAGTTAAAAGATATTCGCACCAATAAAAAAGAGCACTTTGTGGTGTTCTTTTTAAATACGCAAAATCAGGAAATAGTGCGGGAGACGGTCTCGGTTGGTACGCTTAATGCCAGCCTAATTCATCCGCGCGAAGTATTTGAGCCGGCTGTCAAACATTTAGCCGCGCATGTCATACTAGCCCATAACCATCCTTCCGGCAGTTTGGATCCATCTGAAGAAGACCTTTCCGTTACCAAACGTCTGGTTGACTCCGGCCGCCTGCTCGGTATAGAAGTCCTCGACCACATCATCGTCACCGCCAGTGGATACACGAGTTTTAAAGAAAAGAATTTGTTGTAAATTTTGTATTGTCATGGCAGTAGCATCCGAAGCAATCTTTGAGCGTGTATCCCACGCTTGACCGGGGTTCCAGTAACAAAAAGCTTTTTCAGTCGTCCATATTTTCATGAAGACGATTGTTAAAAGACTAAATAAAATTTGCTCCATGTGTGGGGACTGTTGCCGAATGTCATTTTTGCCCAAAAAGAGCTTGTTTGGTAAAATTCCCAAAAAAATTTATCCGCTTACCTTTCAGGTAAACATCAAAATTTGTTTTGAAAATTTTCCTCAAACCCGTCTCTTGCATCAAAAAGCCCATTCGGCAACAGTCCCGTGTGGTAAGGTTTTTCACGTAAAAATTTATAGTGATAAGTCTTATTGGCGACGTAGAGCGAGACCGGCCATTGAGGCCTAAGCGAGCCCAAGGAGTCTTAATACAGGTTTTCATACCTCGTAAGCTTATGCACCGAAATGTTAGCGGTTCTTTTGCAGTAATACCTCGGTAAACTTATGCTGCGAGGAGCCTTTATTATGGCGGGCATTATTTTGGCAAAGTTGGTATTACTACCAAAAAAGCCGACAGGGAAGCTCTTAAGGCAGGCACCAGAGATTGGAATTTTCTTGGTAAAACTTTCCAAGTAATGAACAAGGAAACTATTCCTTACAAATATGTAGAAGATTGGAAACGCCCAAAGTGTTATTGGGGGTAAACAAACTTAAAATTAACAAATCGCATCCATAACCGTGAAAAATAGCCTAAAATACACTATTTTCACGGTTATGTTGACAAAACCGTGAAAAATGTATATACTTTTAATATATGCCTAAAATATTAAATGTCTTTAATAGAATAAATTCACTTCGCGAGAGGTATTATAAGGCAGCTACAGGCAAAGCGTCCTTGCTTAAACTTATCTCGGAGACCGAAATAGCGGAACAGGTCTATAACTCAAATGCCATAGAAAATAGCACTCTAACATTGGAAGAAACAGAAAAAATTCTTTTGCAAATAGATTTGGAAAGATACATCTCGGAACGGGAGATATTTGAGGCAAAAAATTTGGCACGGGTTGTTTCGTACATAGACAAAAAAGCCAAAGAACAGGAGCTTACTTTAGAGGTGATTTTATTACTTCACAAAATGTTAATTTCTAATATCCATGATGATATTGCCGGAAGATTCAGAAAAGACAATGAATATGTGCGTGTAGGCAACCATATTGCGCCCGGCCCCAAAGAGATACTCCCTCGTCTGGAAAAAATGTTTGGGGAATACAATGCCGCAAGCCATGAAAACATAATTAAACGTATTGCTAAATTGCATCTTGACTTTGAATTTACCCATCCGTTTATTGACGGTAATGGGCGTATTGGGCGGATAATAAATAATTATTTGCTTATGCGGGAAGGGTTTGTTCCTATAAATATTAAATTTATAGACAGAAAAATGTATTATGAAGCCTTTGCGGAGTTTCAAACAAAAGGTTCTACTGCAATTATGGAAGAAATTGTGGGCAAGGCGCTAACCAATAGTTATCATAAAAGACTGGCGTATTTAGAAGGCAAGAAAATTATAGCCTTGGCTGATTATGCAAAGCAGAATAAGCTTTCACACTCAAATCTTATTAATAAAGCCAACCGGCAAACCATTGACGCTTTTTTGGAAAAGAATATTTGGAAGATTGGCATAGATAAATATTGAAAGTATCACTAACACCAAAACCCTGCCTTAATTGGCTGGGTTTTGGTGTTATGCCATTCCGGTATCCCTGCTCCCTCCTCTCCCTGGACGGGAGAGGGCAGGGTGAGGGTGAAGTAATACTTGGGTTTTATTGTAATTTAAGCAAAAAAGGGTTTACCCCCGTTAGACTGTATTAATTGTAATTTCCGTCTAACCGGGGTAAAATTAGGCTTATGTGGGAGTAAATAAAGCCATGGAACACCTCAACCGCCGGTTGAGGTGTTCCCACCAACAAAATCATCCTCCCACAATTAATCCAATCTGGTAACCATTCGCACGAATAGTTACCAGATGGAAAAGTTTGTGATATACTATAAAGAGTGAGTAAAGTAATAAAATATATGAAGCATCTGGAATTCCAATATAAGGCTTTGGCCAACAGGCGCCGTTTGGCAATTTTAAAGTATCTAAAATATCACAATAAAGCATCGGTAGGCGATATTGCCAAAGAAATAAAATTGCGGATAAAGTCGACATCTAAACATTTACGCATACTTTCCGCAGTGGACTTTTTAGACCGCGAACAGCAAAGCCTGAACGTTTTTTATTTTTTGCCGGAAAATAAACCTACAATCTTAAAAGAGATTTTATCCCAGTTTTAACATGGTAACTATTCGTGCGAATGGTTACCATGTTAAATTGTAGGTTTGAAATTCGAGAATAAACATTTGGAGGATTTTGGATTTGGAGCTAGGCCTATTGTGAAATGGCTTAAATAGTGCTAGAATAGTAGTTCTACATTTCTAAAAATAATAATAGGCAGTTAACTGCCGGGAAATCAAGCAGAAATTATATGGGAAATTTTCAGGGTGGCGGGAATAGAAATTCAAGTTTTCGTGGTGGTAGCGGTGGCGGCAGACCATCATTTAATCAAAAAAAGAGCTGGGGCGATGATCGTCCTCGCGATATGCACAAGGCCACTTGCTCTGAGTGCGGTAATCCATGCGAAGTGCCGTTTAAACCAACCGGAGAGAAACCGGTGTATTGTAACAGCTGTTTTAGCGCTAAAAGAGCAGAAGGCGACAGCCACGCCCCGCGCCAAGATTTTGGTAGCCGGGGAGACAGAAAACCGTCTGGCGGCAGGCCAAGCTATCAGTCCACTCCACGCCCGATCCCTGCTCCATCCGGCGGTGATGACACCAAAAGACAATTGTCAGAAATTAGCGGCAAACTTGACCGCCTAATTAGCAGTATGGAAAAATTAGTCGGCCCAAGCAAAGCTACTGTGGTTATGCCTACCCCAACAGTAAAAGTTGCGCCAGTGGTTAAAGCGGTTCCGGCAGTGGCTCCGGTTAAAAAGACAGAAGCCCCAAAAGCTTTGGTTAAACCTGTGGCTAAAAAGAAACCGGCCATTCAGGCCAAAAAGAAAAAGTAGCTTTCCGTCATCTCACCCAACTGGACAATTCGCACGAATTGTCCAGTTGTTTAAAAAGTGGCATAATTAGGTAAAGAGAATATTTTAAAATTATGGCCACTAAGCAATCAACCATAGATTATTTATTAGCGACGTAGAGCGAAACCGGCCATTTATGGCCGAGTGAGCCGAGGAGTTAATACAGGTTCAATACCTCGGAGCTCTGCTCCGAAATGGTAGTAGCTCCCTTGCAGTAATACCTCGTCAGCTCTGCTGCGAGGAACCTTTATTGGATCAGCTAAGCGGTGTCCAAGGGGTAAGGGCACGAAAGATGTTTGGAGAGTATGCTTTGTATTGCCAAGAAAAAGTCGTGGCACTTATTTGCGATGATGAAGTGTTTGTTAAAATTACCGAACCCGGTAAAAAGTTGGTTGGGGAAAATTATCAGGAAGGTTTCGCTTACCCGGGCGCTAAAGCATCTATGCATGTAACAGGGGACTTGTTAGAAGACCGAAAATTTATTTGCGAGCTTATTACCCAAACTGCGCTCGCACTGCCTGTATTAAAACCGAAAAAGAAACCAAATCGCTAAGCCTTTAAATTTATTTTCCTCCGACTGGACAATTCGCGCGAATTGTCCAGTCGGGAGAGATGGTGGTAAATTATAAGTTAGCCGCATTTAAATATGATATAATTTAGTCATAAATATTTAATCAACATCCATGTCAATAGAAAATGTGCCAGTGCCGGTTAAGTTAGGAAAGTTTCAAGCCAGCAAGATTATTGTAAAAGAATCTTGGGCAGTGCTAAAGCAAGACAAAGAAATTATGTGGTTCCCGGTGCTGACTACTATAACTACAATGTTCGCGGTGTTAATTATGGTAATGTTATTTTTTGTTTTTGTATTAAACGGCAGCCTACAAACTTTTACTATGCCGAAAGACCAACAAATAAGCCATGTTACCATGTACAGCGCTTTGTTTATTTACTATCTTGTAGTTTTCTTTATTATTAACTTCTTTCAAGCGGGCTTATTTATAATTGTTCAAGGGCGGTTTTCCGGCCAGGACTTGGGTTTTAAAGACGGAATGAACGGCGCGGCCAATAATTTTAACAAGATATTTATTTGGTCGGTAATTTCCGCTACGGTGGGGGTGATATTGCGGATTATTGCCGACAAGTCAAAATTAATTGGGAAGGTTGTAGCATCGCTGTTTGGCGCGGCCTGGAATATTTTAACCTACTTTAGTTTGCCTTCCTTGGTTATTGGCAATACCAGCATAAAAGATTCCTTTAAAGAATCCGCGGCCATGATTCGCAAAACATGGGGCGAAACAATAATTGTGAATTTTGGCGCCGGGCTGTTTTTTGCCCTGTTAGCCGTTTTGCTAACCGCTTTATTTATTGGTATTGTGGTAATTTTCCATTCGCTTGTTGTATTCTTTATTGTTTTAGGATTGTTTATAGCCTCGATGATAGTTATTTCCATAATTTCCACCACGTTAGATTCTATTTTCAAATTAGCCCTCTATAATTACGCCCGCACCGGCCAAGTTCCGACTGGTTTTTCGGAAAATGTGGTGAGAGGCGCTGTGATTGTAAAGTAGAAAGATAAAATTTTATGAAATTTTCCATGCCGAATATTTTAATTAGACTTGAGGGTCTCGCTGTGTTTATTGCGGGAGTATTTTTGTATTTTCATTTTGGGGGAGGGTGGGGAATGTTTTGGTTAATTTTAGCGCCGGATCTTGGACTGCTCGCTTATTTAATTAACAATAAAGTTGGCAGCGTCATTTACAATCTTTGCCACTTTTACGCATTTCCGTTAAGTTGTCTGGTCTTTCACCTAATAACCGGGCAGGGGACAACACTGTTTTTGTTTAGTTTTTTGTGGGCGGCGCATATTGGCATAGACCGTTTGGTTGGTTTTGGTTTAAAATATCCCATTGAATTTAAAGACACGCACATTCAGCGGATTTGAAATGTATAATAATCCATGTCTCGGGTCATTCTGTGTGCATAAATTTGTATGATATTTAGCAGCTTTGATATTATTGTTAGGAATACAGAAGCCAAAAAATTGGTCAGGCTTTTGAATATTCAGTCGGGCTTTAACATTGCGGAAATTGGCGCGGGAAAAGGACGTCTCTCGTTATATTTGGCAAAAGCTGTTGGTTTGATGGGTTCGGTTTTCGCCACGGAATTTGATGAAAAAAAAGTCAAAAAAATTAAATACAAAATTCAAAAAGCAAACATTGTAAACTTGCAAACAGCGTTGGCCGGAAGCGCGAATCCAAATTTACCAGACAAATTGTTCGACATAATTTTAATGAGCAAAGTTTACCATCATTTTACCAATGCCCCAATTCAAAACCTGGAATTTTATAGACACTTAAAACCTCAAGGGCGTTTGGCTATAATTGATTTTGAACCCAGATGGTATTTAAAACTCTCAACCCCGAAAAATATTCCAAAAAGTTATGGCGGACATGGAATACATAAAAACGTTCTTATAAATGAAGTCTTGCATTCTGGTTTTAAGTTGGAAGTGTTTGTAGAAAATTTTAGTGGGGGGATGTATTGTGCAGTTTTTACTAAAGTATAATGACAAGTTATCCACAGTTATGGGTTTGACAAAGGGTGAACCCCGTTAGAAATACTTGGGTTGTTTTGTGTTTTAAATAACCTTAAGATATCCACTTGCGCTAATTTATTTTGTGGTATATTATATTTCTAACGGGGTGAACGAAAGTATACTATATTGTTTATGGAGGAT
>CAYIHW010000018.1:0-16664 GCA_964363335.1 uncultured Candidatus Saccharibacteria bacterium | reverse complement strand
CACCGCAACGAAACGTTGGGTATTGGTTTGTTAAAATCCATTTTACGCGATATTAATTTAAACGCTGAAGAATTCGAAAAGTTAAGAAGACAAGTTTAAAAACTCCCATACTCAAAGCAGTATGGGAGTTTTGGTTCCCCTCCCTGGACGGGAGGGGTTAGGGGAGGGTGGTGTTGTTTGAAATTTGGATGTGATAGAGTTCATCGGTAAAAAATTTTATAATAAAAATTTCAAATACCTTATATTTATGCGATATATTTAAATTTATGCATCAAATATTCATAAAACAGGGCAACTTTCAACTGGCTTGATTAAAATTGCACAAAAACAGTGGATAATTCAGTTTTAGAAAGTTAAGTTAATCGTAGAATAAGGATTTGACAAAACTTCACGGTTCATATAAAATATTGCAAGTGCTAACAGGGCTTTAAAAACCCTTTATTTCGAGGACTAAATCTATTAATAAGTTGAGAGCATCTTAACAAATGGAAAAGCCAACGCCAGCTCCGAAAATTCGCATAAAGATTAGAGCTTACGACCATAAGCTTATTGACCAAAGTGCAAAACAGATTGTTGAAACTGCCAAGAGAACCGGCGCTTCCATTTGCGGGCCAATTCCACTTCCAACGGAAAAGACCAAGTACACTGTTTTACGCTCCACTTTCGTGCACAAAGACAGCCGTGAACAGTTTGAAATGCGCGTACACAAGAGACTCATTGATATTGTCCAAGCCACTCCAAAAACCATCGACGCCTTAACTAACTTGAACTTACCGGCCGGCGTGGATGTGGAAATAAAGATGAGTTAAAACATGAATCATGAAGTTTGAATCATGAATCATGGAATAAATATTTTGTAAACCAGTTCTTATTGCTTAAAGCTAAAGAAGCTCAGGCAATTAGACAACGATTTACTCACATAAGTAAAAGAAAGGTATTCTTTCGTTTATTTCTGCGGGCAAATTGGCCTGCTTTTTTATTAACAAACAGATCAACACGGATAGAAAACGGATAAACTCGGATCCGTGTCCATCAGTAAATAATCAGTGTTAATTTATTACTATCTATGAACTTTTTAGTCGGACATAAAATAAATATGACTCAGTATTTTGACGAGCAGAGTGGCGAAGTAATTCCGGTTACCGTTGTTAAGGCTGGGGCTATGGTTGTAACTCAAGTTAAGACTAAGGAAGGCAAGGATAAATATAGCGCCGTGCAAGTTGGTATTGGCAAAAAGAAAAAAGTATCTAAACCGTTACAGGGTCACCTGAAAGATTTAGGCACTTTTGGCGTTTTGTCTGAATTTCGCGTAACTGACGCGGAAAAATATCAACGTGGCCAAAAATTAGAAATTTCCGGATTTGTCCCGGGCGAGATTGTAGATGCCATTGGCATTAGCAAAGGACGCGGTTTTGCCGGGGCAATGAAACGCCACGGTTTTTCCGGTTTCCCAATGACCCACGGTCATAACAAGCCTCGCAGTGTCGGTTCCATTGGTCAACGTTTCCCTCAGCATACCCGCAAAGGTTTAAGAATGTCCGGACATATGGGTGTAGAGCAAGTTACAGTTAAGAATTTGCAGGTGGTAGAAGTTGATGCCAAGAAGAACTTAATTACTATAAAAGGTGCAGTCCCAGGACACAGAAACGGTATGGTCAGAATTATTTCCACCGGTAAAGTAAAGCCGCTTGTCCAAGTTGTAGAAGTTAAGGAAGAGAAGAAGAAAAAATAACACATGAAATATGAAACTTGAAACACGCAACATTTTTGCATTTCATTTTTCATCCCTCATCCTTCATGACTTATGAAAGTAAATCTTTACAACCAAAAAGGCGAAGTAGTCGGTGACGTTGAGTTAAACTCAAAGATTTTTGATGTTAAACCCAATGCGCATTTGTTAGCCGAAGCCGTTCGCATTCACCAAGCCAATTCCCGCCAAGGGTCTTCCCACACTAAGAATCGTGGAGAAGTATCCGGTGGCGGTAAGAAGCCGTGGAAGCAAAAAGGCACCGGCCGCGCTAGAGCTGGCAGCACTCGCAGTCCAATTTGGCGCCATGGCGGCGTAACTTTCGGACCGCGCTCAAACCGTAACTGGGAATTAAAGTTGAACAAGAAAGCCAAAACCCAGGCGCTATTTATGACTCTGTCCGACAAGGTTAAAGAAAATCAATTCATTGTTGTTGACCAGATAGCCTTAACCGAACCGAAGACTAAAGAATTGGTAAAAGTATTTACAGATTTGCACAAAGGCATTAAGACTTTAGGCAAGAAACAGATGTTAATTACCCCGAAGAAAGACGACAAATTGGCTCGTAGTAGCCGCAACTTAAAATCCATTACTTCCGTATTAGCCAACAGCTTGAATTTAGTAGAAGTGCTAAAAGCTAACAGCATTATCATTCTAAAAGACAGCTTACCGGTAGTGGAAAAGACTTATTTAAAAACTAATAAATTGAATTCTTAATCCTTTATCCATTATCTTTTACTACTGCAACTGCAGGCGGTCAAGGATAAAAGATAAAAGATATTTGATACGAAAATGGCCATTTTTTCCAATAAAACTGAAGACAAGAAACAGGCAAGTTCGGAAGCCACCGCCTCCCAAGTGGGCGCCGGGGTAAGAATTCCGAGCGTCTTGATTCAGCCCAGAATTTCTGAAAAGGCCGGGCACCTGACTTCTTTAAACAAGTATGTTTTTAAAGTCAAAACCTCTGCCAATAAGATTGAGGTTAAAAAGGCCGTGGAATCTTTTTATAAAGTTAAAGTCGTTCAAGTTAATATGGTGAGAAACCAGGGGAAAAACCGAAATTTCGGCCGAACCTCTGGCAGAACATCCGATTTTAAAAAAGCAATTATCACCTTAAAGAAGGGCGATAAAATTGAAGGCTTAACAGACGTAATATAATAATTGACAAGATTGACATGAGTGAGCAAGAATGACAAGAATTGCTGCAATAAATCATGTTCAATCATTTAAATCTTAATTAATCTTTTAAATTCTGATATGGCGGTAAAACTTTACAAACCAACATCTCCCGGACGGCGCATTCACAGTGTGACCGATTATTCGGTATTGGATAAAAGGGTCAAAACCCCGAAATCCTTAGTGGTCGGCAAAAAGAAACACGCCGGTAGAAACAACAGCGGTAAAATTACCGTTCGCCACCAGGGTGGGGGTTTTCGAAGAAGAATTCGCACCGTAGATTTTTCCCGTGGCGACAAAATGAACATTCCGGCTGTAGTTCAGACCGTGGAATATGACCCAACCAGAACCGCTTTTATTTCCTTATTAGCTTATAAAGACGGCGCCAAGCGCTACATTTTAACCCCGCAAGGTTTGAAAGTCGGCGACAAAGTTATGTACGGCGAGAGCGCGGAAATTTTACCCGGTAACCGTTTAGCTTTAAAAAACATTCCGGTAGGAACTTTAGTCCACGATATAGAATTGGCTCCCGGCCAAGGCGGAAGAATTGCCAGAAGCGCCGGCGCCAACGCCACCTTACAGACTGTAGAGGCCGGTTACGCATTATTGAAACTTCCATCAGGTGAAATTCGCAAAGTCAGAGAAACTTGTTTAGCCAGTATTGGCCAGTTAACAAACGCAGATTGGATGAACGTCCGCATAGGTAAAGCCGGACGCATGCGTTTGATGGGCTGGAGACCAAGTGTCCGCGGAAAAGTTATGAACCCGGTAGACCACCCGCACGGCGGCGGTGAAGGCCATAACCCGATTGGTATGAAATATCCGAAAACTCCTTGGGGTAAGCACGCATTAGGCGTAAAGACCCGCACCAAGAAGAAGTACAGCAACCGAATGATAATTAAACGCAGAAGCAAGTAACATTTAACATTTGACCTTTAACCTTTGACCAACTGCAAATGCAGAGAGTCAAATGTCAATTGTCAAAGGTCAAAGGTAGCAACACAATGTCTAGATCACTAAAAAAAGGACCATACGTAGACCCGAGAGTCGTTAAGAAAGTCTTAAACGGCAAGGCCGGCCAGACCCAGATTAAAACCTGGTCCCGTGCCTGCACTATTGCTCCGGAATTTGTAGGATTTACGTTTTTGGTGCATAATGGCCGCGTCCATGTTCCGGTTTTCGTTACTGAAAATATGGTCGGACATAAGCTCGGCGAATTCTCTTTAACGCGCAAATTCCTTCGTCATGGTGGAAAGATGGCGAAAGAACAGGAAGCCGCCAAAGCTGAAGCCGAAAAGGCCAAGCTTAACGCCGCTAAAGACGAGCCAAAGAAATAGCAACTGCCTTTACTAACTACTAATCTTTACGAATATACGAATGTGGAATGTCAGAATTAGTACATTAGTAGCGATTCGTAGTTAGTAAAGAAAGTAAATCAATAAAGATTATGTTAAAAGCATCGGCAGAAAAAATTAAAGAGAGCCAATTAGTACGAGCCACCGCCCGGCATCTTCATGTTTCTCCGAGAAAGATGCGCTTAGTTACAAATTTGATTAAAGGGATGAGCGTCGGCCAAGCTATGGCTCAACTTCAGCATGCCAACAAAAAGGCTTCCCCAATGATGATTAAGCTGTTGCAATCGGCCGTTGCTAATGCCAAGAATAATTTTTCCCTTTCAACCGATCATCTCTATGTCAAAGAAGTAACTTGCGATATGGGTAAAGTAATGAAGCGTTACTTTCCCAGAGCTCGCGGCAGCGCCTTTGTGATTCGCAGAAAAATGTGCCATGTTAATTTGGTGCTGGAAGAAAGAGTCCACTCTAGGCCCGGAAAAGGCAAACTTGGTTTCTTGAAAAAAGCCGATACAGACGGAGAGAAAAAGGTAGAAAGCATTGACCAAGAAATTGCTACTAATCAGAAACCGGTAAAGAGCACCGCAAAAAAGAGTCAGGTGTTTAAGACCGACGAACAGATAAAGATGAGTAAAGTAGCAAACAAGCGCAGACTATTTAATAGAAAAACCGGAGTATAAATCATTAAATAAAATTTAGAAATTAAGTAAAATTAAATAAAATTGATCTGCAATCGCACAACAATTTTATTTAATTTTACTTAATTATAATTAATTACATTATGGGCCATAAGATTAACCCCACATCATTGAGACTGAAAATTACTGAAACCTGGAAATCCAAGTGGTTTTCCAAGAGTAATTTTGCCAAACAACTCCAGGAAGATGTGCGGATTCGCGAATATTTGGAAATCCATTTGAAAAAAGCCGGATTGGTCAGGATTGATATTGAACGTTTAAATGACGGCACCATTACTGTAATTATCAAAACCACCAAGCCGGGATTAATTATTGGCAAAGGCGGCGCCGGAATTGAAGAATTAAAGAAGAAGATTAAGCAAAAGTTGGGCATTAAGCAGGAATTAAAAGTTAACATCGAAGAAATTAGAGATGTTAATATGCAAGCCCAAGTAATTGCCAACGGCATTGTTGAACAATTGGAAAAGCGCGTGGCGTTTAGAAAATTAATGAAGCAATCCCTGGAACAAATTATGAACGCCGGCGCCAAAGGAGCAAAAGTCGCAATTGGCGGACGGCTTAACGGAGCTGACATTGCCCGGACCGAGCATTTGTCTTCCGGAAAAATACCCTTGCATACTTTGCGCGCGGACATTGATTTTGCCCGCAGCACCGCTTTTACCACTTACGGCACAGTCGGCGTAAAAGTCTGGATTTACAAAGGTGATGTGTTTGAAGCAAAGAAAGTTAACGTTGACGCACCAAAAAAAGCCTAGTAATTAATTTTCTTATCTTACTTAGTTTATTATCAGAATTTATATTATATGTTCATCCCTAAAAAACTTAAACACCGTAAGCATCATCGTGGTCATACCAAAGGACAGGCTACTGCCGGCGAAAAAATCGCCTTCGGAGCCTTTGCCTTAAAGGCCATGGAAAGCAGCTGGGTAACGGCTCGCCAAATTGAAGCGGCTCGCCGGGCTATGACTCGCTATGTGCAAAGAGGCGGTAAGATTTGGATTCGCGTATTTGCCGACAAACCGGTAACTCTGCACGGTAACGAAAGCCCTATGGGCGGCGGTAAAGGCGCTGTTGACCACTTCGTTTCGGTTGTGAAAAAAGGCAGGATTTTATTTGAAATGGACGGAGTAACTAAAGAACAGGCGCAGGAAGCCATGAGATTAGCCAGCTATAAGTTGCCGGTAAAGAGCAGATTTTTAGTGAAAGAAAAGCAAGGATAGCGCGAAGCGCATTCTTTTTCTCCCCAAAGAATGGGGAGATGACCCGCAGGGTCAGAGAGGTTTGTACTTAACAATTTAACCTCTCCCCATTTCGCTAAAGCGAAATTTCCCTCTCCATGAATTGGAGAGGGGGACCATAAGGAATAATCTATTATGAAATTTAAGGAACTCACAACTAAATCCGAGAATGAAGTTACCAGCCTGCTTTTGGAATTAAAAACCAAAGCCCATGATTTAGCGGTAAAGATTCGGTTGAACCAGTTAAAGAATACCCACGAACTGAGAGTTGTCAAGAAAGATATTGCCCGCATTATGACTTATATACATAATTTAAAGAAATAATACATCGAATCAACGAATGGAACGAATCTACGAAGAATAACGAATTCGTAAATTCGCAGCCATTCGCAGATTCGTCTAATTAGCAGATTTGATTAATTTTATGGAAAAAATTTCTAAAAAACAGCAGTTAACCGGGATAGTCGTGTCCGACAAAATGGACAAGACTGTTGTTGTTAAGGTTGATATCCGCAAACGGCATTTTAAATATAAGAAAGCTTATACTATTTCTAAGAAGTTTAAAGCTCATGACGAGAATAACGAATATAAAACCGGCGACAAAGTTGTAATTGAATCAGTAAGACCGATGAGTAAAGAAAAGAAGTTTAAAGTAATTAATAAGATTTAAACCACGAACACACAAAAAACACGAAAGCCACAAAATCTAAATTTCGTGAAATTCGTGTAGTTAGTGAGTTCGTGAACAAACTATATGTTACAAGTAAGATCATGGATTAAAATAGCAGACAACACCGGCGCGAAAATCGTCAACGTCTTTTCGGTCAACGGCAAAAACAGCAATCGTTTTGCCCGTACTGGCGATGTGATTTCCGGATCCGTTAAGCAGGTAGCCCCGAATTCTTCTTTGAAAAAAGGCGATAAGGTTTACGCGGTTATTGTCCGCTTGCGCAAAGAGATGCGCCGCAAAGACGGTTCCTATATTCGTTTTGATGAAAATGCCGGAGTAATTGTAGACAAGGAAAAAGGCGAGCCCAAGGGAACCCGTATTTTTGGTCCCATCCCGAGAGAAATTCGTGAAAAAGCCAAAGGCAATTACGAAGACGGATTTAAAAAAATTATATCCTTAGCTCCAGAAGTAATTTAACAAATAGCAGACTAACGCTGACTAGACGCAGACTGACGCAGAAAGACGTCAGCGTAAGTCAGCATAAAGTCCGCGTAAGTCAGCATAATAGATATGAACAACACCAGACTAAAAATTAAGACTGGCGATACCGTAAAAGTCATTTCCGGCAAAGACAAGGGAAAGACCGGAAAGATTATTAAAGTTTTACCTAAATTGGGGAAAATTACGGTCGAGAATGTTAACATGCACACCAAGTTCGAACGCTCTAAAAAAGCGGGCCAGCCGGGTAAAAAAGTTACCTTTTTCGCTCCGTTTCCGGTTTCCAAAGTTATGCTACTTGACCCTAACTCCGGAGAGCCTTCCAGAATCAGCTATACCTTTTTGGAAAACGGCAATAAGCAGAGAGTGGCCAAGGCCAGCGGAAAAGCAGTATAAGAAACATTTAACAATTAACCTTTGACAATTGACCAATCACAGATAAATTAAGTCACATGTTAAATGTCAAAGGTCAAATGTAGTAAACATTATGGAAAGATTACAAGAACAATACAATAAGCAAATCGCTCCGGCTTTAAGAAAGCAATTCGGCTACAAGAATGTTATGGAAGTCCCGAAAATTCTTAAAGTGGTTGTTAACGTTGGCGTCGGCAAGATTAAGGAAGACAAGAAAAAAATTGAACAGCTTGTCGAAGACTTAAAAAAGATTACCGGACAAGCGCCGGTAAAAGCCAAGGCCAGAAAGTCCATTGCCGGATTCAAAGTTAGAGAAAACCAGATTGTCGGAGTTTTTTGCACACTCAGAGGCCACAAGATGTACAGCTTTTTGGACAAACTGATTAACGTTAGCTTGGCT
This sequence comes from uncultured Candidatus Saccharibacteria bacterium, assembly GCA_964363335.1. GTDB lineage: Bacteria > Patescibacteriota > Doudnabacteria > UBA920 > UBA920 > PALSA-1336. The sequence continues at coordinate 8,471 of CAYIHW010000018.1, read as the reverse complement.
AGAGTGCGCGATTTCCAAGGCGTTTCCGCGAACGGTTTTGACGGCCGCGGCAATTATCACCTAGGGCTAAAAGAGCATTTGGTTTTCCCGGAAATATCATCGGAATCTTTGGAAAATATCTTCGGCATGGAAATCTCTATTGTTACCAACGCCCGTAAAGATGAGCCGGCAAGAGAATTACTCAAATTAATGAATTTTCCTTTTAAAAAATAATACATCGAATCAACGAAAGCAACGAATCTACGAAGAACAACGAATTCGTAAATTCGCAGCCATTCGCAGATTCGTCTAATTCGTAGATTCGATACATTTATGGCCACACAAGCACAAATCGTAAAATCTTTAAGAAGCCTTAAAAAGCCCAAATTTTCTACTCGGGTAGTTAGGCGTTGCTGGAAATGCGGACGCAAAGCCGGCTATATGAGAGATTTTAATATTTGCAGAATCTGTTTTAGAGAGTTGGCCAGCAAAGGGGAAATTCCTGGAATCGTAAAAGCCTCGTGGTAATAAGTAGAATTAAGTAAAATTTACAAATTAAGTAAAATTTTACTGCCAAATCAATTTTATTTAATTTTAATTAATTCTGATCAATTTTGTTCAATTAAATTTATGTATACCGATCCAATCGCTGACATGTTAACACGTATTCGCAACGCAAGCACGGTTAAAAAAGCCGAGCTGGTTTTACCGTACTCCAAGTTCAAACAAAATCTGGCCAAGCTATTGCTTAAAGAAGGTTTTGTTGCCGGAGTAAACGAATTGGATGGACAACATAAGATGTTGCAAATAAATTTGAAATATTCGGAAACCGGAGAATCGGTAATTGCCGGCATAAAGCGCGTGAGCAAGCCGGGGCAAAGAATTTATTTACCGGCCGACAAGTTGCCTCGCACGAATAACGGATACGGTTTAACAGTGGTTTCTACTTCCAAAGGTTTAATGACCGACAAGCAGGCCAGAAAAGCCGGCACCGGCGGAGAAGTGGTTTGCCAAGTCTGGTAAATCGCTGAAAAGACGCGGAATGACTGCGGCCGCTGAAAAGACGCGGATCAGCGACCAGTCAGCGTACTAATCAGCGATGGATCAGCGTTAAAATTTAATTTGAATAGTAAAGTTTAAAATTTAAGATAACTCACTTAACTAGATATATGTCAAGAATCGGGAAAAAACCAGTAGTGCTTCCTTCCGGCGTTAAAGCCGAAAAGAAAGATTTGACCTTAACCGTTACCGGCCCTAAGGGCACTTTAACTTTGGTTTTAAACCCGAAAGTAGAAGTTGCGGTAAGCGCAGTCGAAATTTTAGTTGACGTCAAGAACAAAAATAATAAAAGCGAGAAAGCTTTGTGGGGTTTGTTCCGGGCTTTAATTCAGAATTTAGTTGACGGCGTTACCAAAGGTTTTGAAAAGAAACTGGAAGTAGTTGGGGTTGGGTTTAAAGTCGCGTTGCAAGGCACAAAAATTGTGATGGCCTTGGGCTTTTCCCATCCGGCTGAAGTAGAAATTCCAAAAGGAATTGTAGTTACAGTTGATAAAAATACCATTAGCATTTCCGGACCGGATAAACAGCAGGTTGGACAGTTTGCCGCTGAAATCAGAGAACTGAAAAAACCGGAGCCGTACAAAGGCAAAGGTATAAAATATAGCGATGAAGTTATTATTCGCAAAGCCGGAAAAGTTGTTAAAGTAGTAGGCGGAGGCAAATAAACAGATAAACGCGGATAGAAAACGGATTAACGCAGATATCCGTGTCCATCCGTTCTAAATCGGTGTTAATTGGAAAATTATATGAACCAACAGAAGCATAAAAATTTAAAACGAACTATCCGCCATACGCGCGTCCGCAGCAGGATTTCCGGAGAAGCGGCACGTCCCCGTTTGGCAGTATTTAAGGCTAACCGCCATATTTACGCCCAACTTATAGACGACGAAGCCGGTAAAACTTTAGTTCAGTCTTCCAGTTTGGAAGTTAAAACTAAAGGCAAAAAGTCCGAATTGGCTATTGAAGTAGGCAAAGCCATTGCTGTTAAAGCTATTGCAAAAGGAATTAAGTCGGTAAAGTTTGATCGCGGCGGTTTCGCTTATCATGGTAGAGTTAAAGCCTTAGCGGAAGGCGCAAGAGCAGGTGGACTTGAGTTTTAGTTAAAAGTTCGTAAAGTTATAAGGTTCATAAAGTGGACTGCAATAACTTGATAAACTTTACAAACTTGATAACTTTATAAACTATTATATTTATGGAAAAAAGACGAAGAAGCTCAAATAGGGGAGGTGAACGCGAAAAAAGCGAATTTGACCAGAAAGTTGTGGAGGTCAAAAGAGTTACCCGCGTGGTAGCCGGCGGTAAAAGAATGCGTTTTCGCGCACTCGTTGTTATTGGTGACCGCAAAGGTAAAGTTGGCATGGGTCTGAAAAAAGGCGCCGATGTTTCCGAGAGCGTGAATAAGGCTGTTAATGCCGCCAAAAAGAATATGATTACCTTGCCTCTTGTTAACGAAACCATCCCTCACGGATTGAATGTTAAATACAAGTCTTCCAGCTTAATGCTCAAACCCGCCAAGCCTGGTACCGGGGTTATTGCCGGCGGAGCAGTCCGTTCCGTTATGGAATTGTCCGGAGTTAAAAATATTGTTTGCAAAATGCTTGGCTCCAACAACAAAGTTAATAACGTTAAAGCTGTTTTCGCCGCTTTCTCAAAAATGAAGAGCAAAGAGAAGCTTGCGCTGTTGAGAAAATAAATCCCTCTGTATTTACGAACTACGAATTGGTTACTAATATACTAATTCTGAGCTCGTAATTAGTATATTAGTAAAGATTAGTAGTTAGTAAAGACAGTAACAAGAAATTTTTATGTTAAAATTACATCAACTCAAAAAGAATCCTAAGTCCGTTCATCGCCGCAAGGTGGTTGGCCGCGGTTTGGGAAGCGGTCACGGTACTTACTCCACTCGTGGTGGTAAAGGTCAGACTGCCAGAACCGGTCACAGCAAAATGCCTGCCATTTTTGAAGGTGGACGCCAACCTCTTGTCAGGCAATTACCGAAGTCCAGAGGCTTTAGAGCGTTGAATGATAAAGCCTATGCCTTGAGCTTGTCGAAGTTGAATGTTTTTGCGGATGGTGATATCGTTACCCTAAAGGCTTTAAAAGATAAAGGCTTGGTAGACTCATCCGTTACCAAAGTCAAAATTTTAAAAGGTGAAATTAAAAAGAAATTAATTGTGAGTCTTTTTACTTCCGCCTCCGTTAAAGCGGCTGTGGAAAAAGCCGGCGGAACAGTTAGATAGTTCTACTAAATACTAAAATTCCTAAATACGAAAATAACGAATTGAAGATTTAGTATTTCGTTCATTTCGTATTTAGTAGAAGATTAAATTTTTATGAATAAGCTTAGTTTAATCTGGAAAACTAAAGACCTACGCAACAAAATTTTAATTGTGCTGGGTCTTTTGTTATTGACTAGAATTTTGGCCCATGTCCCGATAGCGGGGATAAATGTTACCGGACTTAAGGATCTGTTATCAAGCAATCAACTTTTTAGCATGTTGGATATTTTTTCCGGCGGCGGTTTGACCAATTTTTCTATTGCCATGCTTGGCGTTGGCCCTTACATTACCGCTTCCATTATTATGCAGTTGTTAACTATTGTGGTTCCATCTTTAGCAGAAATGCAAAAAGAAGGCGGAGAAGCCGGTCGGGCTCAAATAAATCAGTATACCCGCTATATGTCTATTCCGCTGGCGGCTTTGCAAGGTTTTGGCACCATCCGCTTACTGCAAACTCAAGGCGGCGCGGAAATTTTAGGCGCCTTTACTCCTTTCCAATGGTTTTTGACGCTTTTATCCGTTACAGCAGGAACCATGCTGATGATGTGGCTGGGAGAAATTATGTCCGAATTTGATATCGGCAATGGAATCTCCTTAATTATTTTTGCCGGAATTGTGGCCCGCATTCCTGCCAACTTAGGTTTTTTGACCAGTTGGTATGATGCCTCTAAATTGCCATTAGTTTTGGCCTTTGTGGCAATGATTTTAATTGTCATTGCCGGAGTAGTGTTAGTTACCGAGGCGCAGAGAAATATTCCAATTGCTTACGCCAAGCGCGTCCGCGGGAATAAACTTTTTGGCGGTGTGAATACCCACTTGCCGTTAAGGCTTAACCAAGCCGGAGTTATTCCGATTATTTTTGCCATTTCCATTATGCTATTTCCGGCAATGATAGCTCAGTTTTTTACCAGCGCAAAATCAGCGCTGATTGTGAATTTGGCAAACAAAACAATTGCCTTGTTTAATTCTCAAGGCTTGTTTTACGGAGTGACGTATTTTATTTTAATTATGGCCTTTACCTATTTTTATACTGCCGTAGTATTTAATCCTCAGGAAATTGCGGAAAATGTGCAAAAAAATGGCGGTTTCGTTCCCGGGCTTCGTCCCGGCGGGCAGACTGCGGATTTCTTAAGTATGGTGCTTAATCGCATTACCTTAGCCGGCGCTTTCTTTTTGGCGGTTATTGCCGTCTTGCCGTTTATCCTCCAACAGTTTACCGGCACCCAAGCCTTAACTTTCGGCGGTACCGGCTTGCTAATTGCTGTTTCGGTAGTTATTGAAGTTATTAAAAAAATTGAAGCCCAGCTGACCATGCACGACTACGAAGGCTTTTAGACCGCAGATACGCAGATCAAAACCAGATTTCACAGATATTTAAAAACCTGCCATAATATTGGCAGGTTTTTAAATTATATAATATGATCAAAGTTATTTTATTTGATTGTGACGGGCCGATAATAAGGCACACAAAATATTTTAGCCAGCGCTTAAAAGATGAAAAGGGGATTGTTACTGATACCAAAGATCAGTCATCCTTTTTTAACAATGAATTTTTGCTATGCGAAAAAGGCCATGCGGATTTAAAAGTTGAGATGGGAAAGAGGCTAGGCACTTGGGGCTGGACAGGAACTGTGGAAGAGTTGATGGAGTACTGGTTTGCCGGCGAGGCGGAGGTGGACACAGAAATGGCTGAATATATTAAAGAATTAAGAAGCAGGGGAATAAAAATCTATCTTTCTACTAACAACGAAAAGTACCGCGTTGATTATTTGTGGAATAACGCGGGTTTAAAAAATATTTTGGACGGTAAGCTACCTTCCTGTGAATTAGGCCATTTAAAACCTGAACTCAAGTTTTGGGCGGAAGCATATAAACGATTATCAAATGTTTCCAAAGAAGAAGTATTAGTTTTGGACGACGCACAGTCAGCAATAGATTCCGCAAAGAATTTTGGTTTTAACGCGGAATTTTATACTAATTTTGAAAGTTTTAGCAATGTAATAAAAAGTAAATATAAAATTTAACAAACTACATTTATTCTCGGCCGAGAATAAATGTAGTAGAGGACTTATGACCTCAGAACAATTTGAAAATTTAATAACACAGGCAGTGGAGGCCTTGCCGGAAAATATCCGACAGAAGCTGAATAACGTGGAAATTATTATGGAGGAAGGGGAATCGCCAAATAATTCCTTGTTTGGCCTGTACCATGGTGTGTCGCAATTGCATCGCGGTTCAAGTTATGGCGTAAACCCCACTTTGCCGGACAAGATTACTATTTGGAAAGGTACAATTGAACGTTTTGCGGGGGATGAATCAGCCGTGCCTGCCTTGGTGCGCCGGGTAGTCTGGCACGAAATCGGCCATCATTTTGGTTTTGATGAGCCCGGGATTAGGCGCTTGGAAGAGAAATGGACAAAAGAAAAAAAGATTTGAATTTATTTATTATACCATAAAAACAACTTGGAAGAAGGGACAGACACTTCTTCCAGAAGCTGCCTGGTTAGTTTTGACAAAATGTTGAAAAAGGTGTATAATATTAGGTTGTTTAAATAAGATTTGTGGTATAATAAAGTAAGATAATTTTATGAGTGAAATTACAGGTAAAGCAGAATATAAAATAGGCCAAGACCTTTCCGGGCGTCCGGAAGGTGTTTCTGAGACTGAATGGAAAAAAATTCTAGAATCTGCAAGAAATCAGGTCATTTCCGAAAGAGCCGGGAGTAAAAATGAAACTACACCAGGGCAGGTAGTGGAAAATAATCCAGGCGAGCCGACTTTGGTGAGTGTGCCCCAAGGTTTGGGATCTGATAGTAATAAATTTAAAGCTTCTCAAGCAGTGGAAAATCAGCTTGGTGTTGAGGAGTTGCGGAAGAATATTTTAGAGCGAGCTTTAAATATTTTAAACGGCAGTCATTCATCGGCCGAGGATTTGAATATAAATAAACCTGATGATGTTGCGTCTTTCGTTGACAAGCTGAACTCAATGAATTAAGTTGTCTAAAGTGTAGCTAAATAAAACAAAAATAAATGCCTGTTGAATTAGACACAATTACAATTGCGGTATTGGTGTTGCTTGGATTGATAGCTGTTTTTGCGGCTGTCTTTTTTTATTACTATAAGCGACATGTATATCACACCAAGCATGTGGTTCCCAGAATCGGGACTTGGGTGTTTTTAGAAATCCAAATGCCCAAAGACGGCAGTCCGGAAAAAGAAGACCAGCGCCCAAAAAGCGAGGAAGAAAAAAAGCAACTCATCGCCGTGGCCGAACAATTATTTTCTACACTGTCGGAGAGCGGAAAAAATAAAGGTTGGTTTTTAGGTAAGGACTATTACAGCTTTGAAATTGCCTGCACGGACAAAAAAATTAGTTTTTACGTTAATTGTCCGAAAGACTTGCAACAATTGGTGGAAAAGCAAATTCAGGCGCAATATCCGCACGCGTTTATTGAACAGGTTAAAGGTTATAATCCGTTTAGTAAGGCTGCGCAAATAGAAGTGGAAGAATTGCAGTTAAGCAAAAAATACGTTTATCCGTTCCGCACTTACAAAACCACTGAGACCGATCCGCTAAACGCGCTGACTAACGCCATGAGCAAACTGCAGGAAAATGAGGCCGCGGTTATCCAATACATAATTAGTCCGGCCGGCCAGTCCTGGCAGTATCGTCCGCGCAAAATGGCTTTGGAAATTCAGCAGGGGAAAAATCCGGAAATGGTGGAGAAAGGACATTTTCACCAGATGTTGATTGGGTTTGCCCGCAGTGTCGGTAGATCTTTATCTTTTTCCGGAAACAGCAACCAGAATTTTCAGCCCTCCCACGCCCACAAAGATTTATCCGGTTATGCTTCAGCCATTCAACTGACCCCGATGCAACAAGAGATTGTTAAAAAACTAGAAGAAAAAGCCAGCCGGCCGGGGTATAAAGTAAATATTAGATTAGTAACTTCTTCCACTATTCCGGGCAACTCAGCTTCTCATATGCGGAATTTGTTGGCCTCATTTTTGCAATATAATATGCCGCCGTTTAACGGATTGAGAACTAAAAAACGCGACAAAAATGATATTTTAAAAGATTATATTTTTCGAGTATATCGCGAAAGTTACGCCGCGATTTTAAATACCGAAGAGATTGCTTCTTTGTGGCATTTACCCACCCCGTATATAGAAACCCCAAACATAAAGTGGTTGGTGTCCAAAAAAGCCCCGCCGCCGGTGAATTTGCCCAAAGAGGGTGTACTACTCGGCCGCAATATTTACCGCGGGCAGGAGTCAAAAGTTTTCATTAAGCGCGATGACCGCCGCCGCCATATGTATGTGCTGGGCCGCACCGGCAGCGGGAAAACCGAAATTATGAAGTACATGTCCGTGCAGGACATTAAAAACGGCGAAGGTTTGTGCATTATAGATCCGCATGGCGACTTTATTGAAGACATCTTGCCGCACATTCCTAAAGAGCGGGCGGAAGACGTAATTTTATTTGAGCCGTTTGATATGGAAAGACCAATGGGGTTAAATATGCTCCAAGTGGATAGTGAAGAGCAAAAAGATTTTGCGGTGCAGGAAATGATTTCTATTTTCTATAAATTAGTTACCGACCCGGCTATGCTTGGGCCGATGTTTGAACATAATATGCGAAACGCCATGCTCACGCTTATGGCAGACGAAGAACACCCCGGAACCATTGCGGACATTCCGCGGATTTTTACGGACACGGAATTTCAAAAGTATAAGTTGTCTAAAGTGAAAGATCCGGTGGTGCGGTTGTTTTGGGAAAAAGAAATGGCCAAGACCTCGGATTTTCACAAGTCGGAAATGTTGGGCTATTTAATTTCCAAAGTCGGCCGGTTTGTGGAAAATTCCATGATGCGGAATATTGTTGGACAATCCAAATCGTCATTCAATTTTCGCGATGTCATGGACAAGCGGAAAATTTTACTCATCAACTTAGCCAAAGGCAAGGTGGGGGAATTGAATGCGAAACTGTTGGGATTAATCATCGTCTCAAAATTACAAATGGCGGCGCTGTCGCGCGCGGATATGCGCGAAGCGGATCGCCCGGATTTTTATTTGTATGTGGATGAGTTTCAAAACTTTATTACCGACGCGTTTTCCTCCATTCTCTCTGAAGCCAGAAAGTACCGCCTAAAT
>CAYIHW010000017.1:0-17326 GCA_964363335.1 uncultured Candidatus Saccharibacteria bacterium | reverse complement strand
AGAAAAATGCAGATAGTATTGAGCATATAGTAGATAGCGATAAGGCAAAAATTCCAAATTCCAAATTCCAAATTCCAAATCAAAAACCGGCGGGTCAAAGCGCATCGTTCCAGCCGGTTAGGCCGCACATGCCCAGTTTAAGCCACATAATGAATTTGCCGAAAACTCTGGACGGCCGGATTATCTCTTTAAAGTTGTCGCAGAAAACTATGGGCACGGCGCCTGTTATTTCGCCGGTTAAAGAGCCTGCCCTGGCAGTCGCCATAACCAGCAAAACCGTTAAAGCCAGACAAAATTTTGCCGACAAATTAAAAGCAATTTTTGCCGAAAAAGAATTACCCGCCGGCAAGCCAAAAAATGAGTTAAGTCTGCCTCAGCATATAGAGCAGCCAAAACCAAAAATGCCTGAAACCCTGGAAAAAAAAGTTCCGCCCGCGGTTCCTAAACCACCGGCCGCCGCTTCTTTGCCACTGCCGGCCAAAAAAATGCCGGTGGTAGATTTGCCGGTCTTTGCGCCAAGAGTAGCGCCGTCTTTGGCTAAGTCAATTAGTCCGACCAGCCCAATGGTTCCTGATACCGCCCATGATAGCCATAAACCAGGTTTAACTATTCAGGAGGTATCGGAAAAAGCCAGGCAGGATACTTTGGCCGCCATAAAACAGCGGATTAGCCAGTCATCGGTAATTAGCGAAGCAACCCATTTAAAGCCGGTAAATGAAAAACCAGTTGAATTACATTGGCCTAAAGATTTGACTTTGGTGAGCTTGTCAAGTTTTCGTAATAGCTCGCTGGAGAATTTTGTTAAAGCAATTCGGCATTTAATTGAAAAATTTGGCTATTACGACGTGATTTTTAATCTGGAAAAAAGTCCGCTTTATGAAGTGTATATTAAAACGGGAATTGAATTAATGAACAAACAGCAGACCTTTGAAACTTTTGACCCGGGGCAGACAATGGATTCGTTTTTAAACCGGGAAGATTTTGAAAAGTTTACGGATTTGTTGAGAATGATTGCGGGTAGTTAGAAGACAATATCCTTAATCTTTAATCCTTTATCTTTAACCGTTACGAACATGGGAGATAAATTCGGGTTTAAATTTAGAGACTGGGATGTATATAAAGACGCTAGAGCTTTTAGAATAGAAATTAATCAAGTATTAAAAAATTATCCCAAAACCGAAATATATGCTTTAGTTGACCAGACCAAACGCGCCTTAAATTCTATTTTATTAAATCTCGCAGAAGGTTCAAATAAAAATACCGACAAAGATACCCGAGTGTATGTTAATCGTTCTCACGGTTCTTTAGACGAAGTTGTCGCTTGTTTGGATTGTTCTTTGGACGATGGATATATTACACCAGCTGAGCATGAAAATTTTTTAACGCAAGCTAGTAGTATTGCTCAAAGATTAAAAAAGTTTTCTAGTTATTTGTCTGTTCCCCATCAAGGATAAAAGATTAAAGATAAAAGATAGTTATTATGTTATAATAAATTCATGCAATTTCCCGTCCCACAATTTACAGACGTAGAAGACCGAATTATCGGCCCGCTGACTATAAAACAGTTTGGTATTGTTTTTGGAGCAGGGGTGGTAATTTTTTTGGGTTATTCCGCGACCAAAAGTATTTTAGTGGCCATTTTCTTGTTTGTTCTGTTTGGATTGCCGGCAATTACCTTGGCTTTCGCGAAAATAAACGGCCGGCCAATTTATAACAGTATTGGGTATTTTGTAAACTTTTTTCTAAGCCCAAAAATTCTGGTATTTCATAAACAGGCTATGACACAAAAACAAGCTAATGATCAGAAATCTCAAAATACAGTAGTAAAAGAAGCAACTAGTCCCATGGTTACTCCGGCAGATACCAAAGAAAATTTACGCAAAGTCCAGCAATTGCTAAGGGAAACGCAAGGAAAAGAAGAAGAAATGCTTAAAAATAGGAACAGTAGTAGTTAACACGGATTTACGGATGGGACGCGGATCTGCGGATGACTACGGATGTTAAATAGTATACTTCTTGCAAATAAAATTAAGTATATTCCTAAATTCTCATTAAAAGTAATAAAATTTTCAAAGAGTGTTGCTCGCGGAATCAGTTGACATCGGTAAATCCGCATTTAATCAGTATATCCGTGTTCTATATATGAAATTAGAAATGCAAAACAAAAAAGGGCAGATTGGCAAAAGTACCCAAAGCTTTTTAAAAATATCCGAAATCAAAAATGATTGCGTCGTCTTAGACGACGGGGGCTTGCGCGCGATAATTGCCGTATCCAGTACAAATTTTGATTTAAAAAGCCAGGACGAGCAAAACTCTATTATTTTTAATTTTCAGAGGTTTTTGAATTCTCTGGATTTTCCCGTGCAAATTTTAATGCAAAGCCGGAAAATGGAAATTGGCGGGTATTTGGAAAAGTTAAAGCGCTTGGCGGAAAAACAAACCAATGAACTGCTTAGGGTGCAAACGGCCGAGTATACGGAATTCATAAGCCGCCTTATTGAAAACGCCAGCATTATGAATAAGAATTTTTATGTTATTGTGCCTTTAGGCGAAAGTATTTTTCCCGCGGCACAAGGATTTTTTGGCAGTTTATTGGGCGGGGGCAAGGCTAAACAAATAGCAGAAAAAATGGAAAATTTTGAAAAAGCCAAAGAAAAATTAGATATTCGGGTTTCGGCGGTTATGTCCAATTTATCCGGTGTGGGGATTCGCGGGCAGAAATTGAAAACCGAAGAAATAATTCAGCTCTATTATAATTCTTACAATTTTGAAGCCGCGCCACTTATAGACCCCGGGCAGTTGAAGGATATAAAACTTGATAAATAATAGCTAACACGGATCTGCGGATGGCACGCGGATTTACTGATGGCTACTGATATCGAATAGTATGCCTTATGGAAAAAAGAAAATTGATTTAATTTATGAAGACTTAACCTATATAATTAGAGGGATTCTATTTGAAGTCCACAGAGAGCTTGGAAGATTTGCTAAAGAAAAACAATACGCCGATTTATTGGAGAAAAAATTTATAGACAGAAAGATTCAATATAAACGCGAGGTTCGTGTCTCAGATTCGGGAAATATTTTAGATTTCTCAATAGATAATAAAGTTATTTTGGAAATTAAAGCTAAGTCCTTTATTATAAAAAATGATTACTATCAAATACAAAGATATTTACAAATCACTCAAATGAAATTAGGGATACTTGTGAATTTTCACTCAGAATATTTAAATCCCCAAAGAGTTTTACGGGCGGAATCGGTAGGCATCGGTAAATCCGCATTTAATCAGTAGATCCGTGTTAAAAATATGAATATATTTTCAAAAATCAACGAACAGGAACTGGAAGAAAAAAAACTGGAACTGAAGGAAAAAGAAACCGAGCACAGTTTAAGCTCCAGTTTGAGCGCGCTGGAAAATACCTACCGCGAGGGCTTGACCACTTTGCGCGACCTTATTGCCCCATCCAGTTTAAAGTTTGAGAGTTCGCACTTTGAGCTTAACGGCAAGTTTGGCCGAAGTTTCTTTGTCTTGGCCTACCCGCGGTTTTTGTCTACCAACTGGCTGTCGTTTATTATCCAGGCCGAAGGCGCGCTGGATTTGTCTATGTTTATTTACCCGATTGATTCGGCGGATATATTAAAAAAGTTAAAATCCAAAGTCGGGGAAATTGGTTCGCAAATGTCCATTAACCAGGAAAAAGGCATGGTGCGCGACCCAATGCTTGAGACCGCTTATAAAGACGTGGAAAGCCTGCGCGACAATTTAATACAAGGCACGGAAAAATATTTTCGTTTCGCGCTGTATTTTACTATTTATGCCGGCGACCTTAAAGAACTGGATAAATTTTCTTCTACTTTGGAAAGCGCGCTCGGCGCCAAGTTAATAGTAACCAAGCGGGCGCTTATGCAAACTCAAAACGGGTTAAATTCTACTTTGCCGCTTGGTACCGACGAGCTGGATGTGGCGTGTAATATGAACACCGGCCCGCTGTCATCTTGTTTTCCTTTTGTTTCCTCCGACTTAACTTCCAACGACGGAATTTTGTACGGCATTAATCGGCATAATAATAGTTTAATTTTATTTGACCGGTTTGCTATGGAAAACGCCAATGCCGTGGTATTTGCCAAGTCCGGCGCGGGAAAGTCTTACGCGGTAAAATTGGAAGTATTGCGTAGTTTAATGATTGGCACAGAAGTAATTATTGTGGACCCGGAAAATGAGTATCAGCATTTAGCCCAGGCTGTCGGCGGAACGTATTTAAATGTTTCGCTAAATTCCGAGTCCCGCATTAATCCTTTTGATTTGCCCGCGGCTATTGAAGGGGAGGACAATAACGACGTGCTCAGAAGCGCGGTTATTAATCTACTCGGCTTATTTAGCCTAATGATCGGTAAGCTTAACCCCACCGAAGAAGCGTTAATGGATAAAGCCATTTGGCAAACTTACGCTAAAAAAGATATTACCGCGAACATGGCGGATTTCCGGGGGGTGGAATATCCGACTATGAATGATTTGGTGGAAATTTTAAACGGCATGGTGGGGGCGGAAGGCTTGGCTCAACGTTTGGAAAAATATACGCAAGGCACTTTTGGCGGCCTGCTCAACCAGCAGACCAATGTGGTGTTAAACAACCAGCTGGTGGTATTTTCCATTCGTGATTTGGAAGAATCTTTGCGGCCGATTGCTATGTACATCATCTTAAATTTTATTTGGAACATTGTCCGTAGTGAGCTTAAAAAACGCATTTTAGCGGTAGATGAAGCCTGGATTTTAATGCAACACGAAGACAGCGCGCGCTTTTTGTTTGGCATTGCCAAGCGGGCCCGCAAATATTATTTGGGGCTTACGACTATTACCCAGGACGTGGCGGATTTTTTGTCTTCCCCTTATGGCAAGCCGATTGTGACTAACTCATCCATCCAGATGCTGCTTAAGCAAAGCCCGGCGGCCATTAACGTAATTGCCGAAACGTTCTTTTTAACCGAAGGCGAGAAATATTTATTGCTGGAAAGTGAAGTCGGCGAGGGGATTTTCTTTGCCGGCCTTAAGCACGCGGCTATTAAAATTTACGCTTCGTACGTGGAAGACCAAATTATTACCACCGACCCGAAACAATTACTGGAAATTCAGGAAAGTCAGGAAAAACTTAATTAGTTTTTGATTACAATAATTATAACCATAACAATAACGCAGGACGCTAAGCTGTTATAGTTATGGTTATTATTTATAGTTAGCCTTTTATTTTATGGCCGATAGTACAACAACCCAAGATCCGGAACTGAAAGACGCTGAACAAGGGCAGGTTGGAGACAATCAGCAGAATGGCAAGCCCAATTCAAACGAGGTTAAAATCCGCGAGCCTTTTGAAATTGGCGGGGTATTATATATTATTTATGATATTGAGGAAGATAAAAAAGGGAAGAGAACTGCTAATTGGAAGATACGGGAAGGCTCGCAGGTAGATATTTCGGGCAGTGGCCTTGAAATTTATGACCAAATAAATTTGCATATTGCCGGCGGGGTTTATTTTCAAAAAAACATAGACCGCCAGGCAGGGGGTCGGCTTTTAGGTTTTACTGTTAGCGATGAAATTAAAGATTTATTTGCCGAAGGCGCGGAAATAGAATTGGAATTTGTTAGCAATGCTAACCCAACTAATAATCGTTACTTAAAACAAAAATTTCATTACAAAGGGGAGAGTGCGGAAGAAAAAGCCGAAGCCAAAAAAAAATTAGCAGAAGAGCAAGAGTTAAAACAGGCCAAGGCTGGGGATAAGGCGCGCCCTGGAGCGGTTTCTGAAATCATTAACCGTACCATTGGCGGAGCGGCAGAAGCTTTTGGCCAAGGTTTGGCGGGTAAGCCTAATGTTCCCGCTAGCACTTTGCAAGGTTCATCTGTTGGAACAAAAGCCACCAGCCAAGGCGGGGTAGCCGGCGGTTCGGTAAATGATGATATTGATGATGATCAGAATTTCGGAGCGGAATTTGAGCAACAGGCGACAGCAGACATAGCATCAACTTTGGCTCAGAGTTCGGTTGGAGCAGAGGTGGTAAGTGAAGGGTCAACAGTTCAAGGTTCAACAGCTGGGACACAAACAATCTCATCCGGCGGAACCGTAACCGGCACTCAGGCGGTTTCTTCCGGCGGAACCATAAAAACATCAGCTGAGGTTTCAGCTGGCGGAACTGCCACTGCACAACAGCAAGTTCAAACCGGCGGGACAGTAACCGGCAGGGAAAGCGCTTCAGTTTCCGGCACAACTGGCGGGACTGCGTCCGCAAAAATATCACAAACAGTTTCAGGAACAGTTAATGGCGGTGGTACTGCAACCGTAGCGCAAAATATTTCTGGTGGAGCTACTGGTAATATTACACAAAAAACGCAAGACCAAGCGGCTCTTGTCGATTCAAATGTTTCCGGTAATGTTAGCACGCAAGCCACAACGGAATCTAAAATTTCTTCAACCGGCCAGGCGCAAAGCAAGGCGGAAGGCCACGAAAATATAAGTACGGAATCTAAAACATCAGCAGAGCCGAATGTTGGCAGTAAAGATTCTGAAAAAGAAAAAGTTGCCGCAGAAGTTAAACAAACGGCAACAGGCCAAGAAAAAAAAGCAGAAAATCAGTCTTCTCCAAAACCTCCGACGACACCCGCGCCAGGTAAAGGCAAAGTTGATGGAGTAGAAAAAAAACCTGAAACAGAAGCGCCGGAAAAACCATCGGCCCAAAAAAAACCAGTTTCAGCAAAAGCCCCAACATCACCGCCTCAGCTTGGCGGGCTAAGCGGGACTTTAAATAGATTTGAAGCCAATAAAGCAGCGCTTGGTAGTCTTTTGGGTGGTGGGGCAAGCGGAAAACAACCGTCAGCAACTAAAAAACAATCTGGCTCAGGCCAAAATATTTTAAGCAACGCGCCGCAAAGAGCCCCGGGAGAAAAAGATAAGGCGGGAGATGCGGAAAAAGAAAAATCAGATGGTAAGATTGCCGAAGAGAAGGAAGAAAAACCACTAGCTAGTCCAATGGGCTCGCCGTTACCGCAGGAAGATATGGAAGCTGGTGACAGTCAAGAATTGCCAGAAAAGCAGGATGGAACAACTCCGCCCGGAAAAGAAAAAAGTGAACAGGAAGAAAATCAAGAACGACAGACTGCAGGTGAACAGACAGAGCCGGAAGCAGAACAGGAGCAGGAAGGGAATCAACAGCCTCCAATTATCCAAAAACCCGCGGTGCCTCAAGCACTTGGCGCTGTGGAGTTAGCGGAAGCGGAAAAACTGGCAAATACCACAGTGAATGCATATCTGCAAGGGTTGGCCACTGTAATTTGGGCATCAGCGTTACCGACTTTTGGCTTGTCAATATTATTTGGCGCTATTGCCGGGGATGTTTTGTGGTTACTTAAGGACTGGGCAATTAAAAAGGCTCTAGGTAAAGTTCCATTGCCGAAAAAATTTAGAAATGCAAATTTAAAAGATTTTCATATTAATTTTAATCTGGCTATAAAGTCTCAAATCGCCGCTTGGAATGCGATTATTATTTTGGCGGTAGCTTTAGTCTTTATCTTTATTTTTACCATTCTTTGGGGAATATGTACTTCTGTTATTACTTATCCTGTCAGGGAAATGGGCTTGGGACCAGTTTGCGAGGTAATTGAAAAAAGTTCTTTGGGGCAAGGTTTAGATAATTTTAAATCTACCGGATCTTTTTCCGCCAGTTATAATGTTCCGGGTACTTTAACCGGTACCGCGCAGTGGACTGACCAAATAAATAGCTCAGCGCAAAAATGGAATATTGATGCTTGTATTTTACGGGTAGTGGTGCAAAAAGAATCCGGCGGACAGGAAAAAGTTATCGGTTGCGACTGCGCGGCCAATGGGCACCCGGAATATTGTCCGGATAAAAGAAAAACATACAGCAGTGATTATCAATTTAATTGGAACCAGTGTTCTTATGGAATTGGCTTAACACAGTGGACAATTTATCCCAAAGGCGGCAGTGGTTATCGAGCTTGGCAAGACGCCAATACGCCGTCCAGAAATTTATACTCTTCTTGGTACGGGGTAACGGATTTATTGGACGGTAAAACCAGTTTGGATTTAACAGCCAAAGCTTTTAGCGCGAATTTGGGCAAAGCCAATGGCGACGTGAGCGCCGCGTTTGCGGCGTATGTTGGCGCCAGTAATGTGCAAAATCGACTCGTGGCTGACCGTATGGCTTTGTATGGTATATGTAAACAGGGTTCGCAGTTTGGGGGAGGCGCTTCCGGCGGAGCCGGGGCAACGGATACTTTTCCTGCTCCAACGGGGTCGCCGGGGGTAAATATTTCCTCTTTTGTTAAACCATGGAATGGACCGGATCCTTACCCCGCAGTGGACTGGGGGAATTTGGATCCAAATATAGATCCGCAAATTAAGACAAAATTAAACGAATTGCAGGTTGCCTTAAACGGATTGAGCCAAGATTGGTTACAATTGGGTCGCGGGAGCCTTCAGCCACGGCAAGTATACAGGCCCCAGGCTTATACCGATCATTACCGTTCTATTTGGGAAATAAATGCAATTTCTAAGGGCAAGGATAATACGGCAGGTTATCGGTGCGATGAGGTTTCCCATTTAGACCCGGTTGAGGTAAAAAAATTGAGCTTAGCGCAAATTCAGAGCTTGCAGGTTGAATTTAATCGCCACCAGGTCGACGGACCGACTCCGGCCGGTTGTGTTTCTGACCATTCCTCGGGAATTGCTTTAGACATAGATTCTCCAAATGGTAGTTTGTATTCCGGCAGTCTGTATGTTTCTTTAATGCAAGAGGCACAAAAGTTCGGTTTATGCCATAATATAGCAGGGGATCAGCCTCACTATTCATTAACTAAATATCTGCCCGCAGGCACGGACTGTTTTCAAAAATAATTTATGCAAAAAAATTATATAATTTTATTATACTTAGGCGGTTTTTTTGTTCTGCTACTTGTGGGGTTTTTAATTATAAACAGTTTGTCTTCGCCAAAAAGCCCGAGTCAAGGCAATAATCAAAATACCCAAGTCGGTACTACTGCTAATCTACCGGATTATATGTTAAGCGCCTCAGATGAGGCCAGTTTGAAGGAATTTGTAAAAAATTACGTTAATTTGTATAATAGTTATAGTTATGGTGATTACAGTAACTTAACCGCCTTGGGTGATTACCAGACGCAAAGCATGCAGGAGCAAACTTTGTCCAGTATTGCCGAATACGAAAAGGCTTTGCCAGTGGGTTATAAAATCACCACCACCGCGGATCCCGCAACATTTCAGTACAGCTATCCTTCGGCAGACACTCTGTCCGCCGCCATTTCCGCGAAAGTTAGCGAAGTGTTTGGCGAGGGTCAAACGGCTAAGCAGTATAACGTAAAAATTCAAATAGATGTCGGTCAACAAAAAATTGGCTGGCTGGTAAAAGACATAAAAATTAATAAAGATTAAAATTTAAAATAAAAATATGAATCTAGTAATACAACCTCCCATATTTGGCTTCCGCGAATGTCTTTAATTGAGTTATCTGTTTTGATTAAACCGCAGTGTCATTTAAAATAATTCTCAAGCCAAAAGCAAACGCCATTAAAGAATTTTAAAAAAATATAAACTAATGTTAAAAATTAAAAACAAAAAATTTCCAGCAGCCAATTTAGGCGTTTGGAATGGGAGGTTGATATACTAGATGAATAAAAAAGCCATTGCAATTTTAGGAGCAATTTTTTTGCTGATAGTCGGCACTTTGGGATTTTTAGTTTACTCCAAGTACGTAGCTAAAAAAACCACCGACCCTGCTCCAGTTTCCCAAACTCCAGCCCCGGCCGATACTACCACGCCGGTGGATACTTCAACTACTACCCCGGTAGTCCAACAGTCTTCTAATATTATGAAATTAAGCGAAGATCAAGTTTTGTCGCCGGCGCTATTTTTTAACGGCAGCGGCGTAACTTATTTTGATAATCAAGGCGGTTTATTCCAATCTAGTTTTCAGGATGATGGCGCTAAGATAACTTTGGGGCAAAAAAAGAAATTGGATATCCCAATTAAGTCTAAAATCAAAAAAATTCTATGGCCGGCTAAAGGGAATGATTTTATTGCCGAACTTTCCGGACCCGACGGGAAAAAAAGCTGGAGTTATTACAACAGCAATTCAGGCAATTATACCGATTTGCCTGCGCAGATTGAGTCTGTAGACTGGATGCCGACTGGCGATAAAATTATGTACATTTGGCTGGAAAACGGCAAAGCGACTTTAAATATCAGCGATCCGGACAGTAAAAATTGGAAATCTTTGGCGGATATGTGGGAAACCGACGACATAATTAGCGTTTCTCCGGACGGCTTGCAGGTGTTGTATTACCAAACCGCCAATTCCGGCGGCAACAATGCCATTAACTTAGTCAGCGCGGACGGCAAAATTTGGAAAAGCATGGCTAAAAACGGTTTCAACTACGGCGTGTTATGGAGCCCGGATGGACAAAAATTCCTGTTTGCCAAAAAAGACCCTTCCACCCAAAAATATCAGTTGTGGGTTTACAATATTTCCACTGAAGAGAATAAAAACTTAGGTTTGTTCACCACTACGGGGAAAACCGT
The DNA here is from genome assembly GCA_964363335.1 of uncultured Candidatus Saccharibacteria bacterium. Lineage (GTDB taxonomy): Bacteria > Patescibacteriota > Doudnabacteria > UBA920 > UBA920 > PALSA-1336. Next base: position 6,722 of record CAYIHW010000017.1, on the reverse strand, counting down.
TTGGGATAAAGACAGTAATATAATTTATGCCGCTGTGCCAAACACGGGGACAATCGGTGAAGGTTCTTTAACTGCCGATTCTTTTTACCGCATGGATGTAACCACGTTGGAAAGAAAGCAATACCCATCCGCCTCCGATATTCAAATTGACGGTCGGGATTTGTTCTTAAACGCGGTGGGCGACAAACTCTTCTTTAAAAATGCGCAAGATGGAGCGTTGTACTATTTAGATTTAACCAAATAATTGATTGACAGGAATTAAATGATTGACAGGATTGGCAAGAATGTACCCAATTCTTGTTCAATCTTTTAATTCTTTTAAATCTTGTCATTTTTTCATGTCCAAATCCCAAACTATTTTTGTCTGCTCCAATTGCCAATACAAAACTCCGCGCTGGCAGGGCAAGTGCACCGAGTGCGGGCAGTGGAATACGCTGGAGCAACAAACTGTGGTGGGAAAGCATTCGTCTTCGGGCCCGGCGCTTAAATCCGTGGATTTATTTGGCGTGGAACTTTCCGCCCATAATCGGATTTTAACCGGCATTGGGGAATTTGACGAAGTAGTGGGCGGCGGGATTGTGCCGGGAAGTTTGGTGCTGCTTGGAGGTGATCCGGGGATTGGGAAATCTACTCTGGCGCTGCAGCTGTCCATGAATATTACCAACAAAGTTTTATATGTGTCAGGCGAGGAGTCGGTGAGCCAAATAAAATTGCGTGCCGATCGCATAAAAAAACAGCACCGGTTGGAAGTGCTGGCCGATACTTCACTGGATCAGGTTTTGTCTGCAATTGAATCTATGCAACCTGAATTGGTAATTATAGACTCCATCCAGACCATGTATTCGGAAACTGCCAGTGGAGTAGCCGGCGGAGTGGCTCAAGTTACCTCGGCGGTTCAGCAAATTATGCGCCTAGCCAAGCAGAGCCATATTTCATTTATTATTATTGGCCACGTTACCAAAGAAGGGTATTTAGCCGGGCCAAAAACTTTGGAGCATATGGTAGATACAGTACTGTATTTGGAAGGCGAACGTTTTGCCAGTTTTCGGATTTTGCGCTGTGTCAAAAACCGCTTTGGCACTACCAATGAAGTCGGTGTGTTTGAAATGGCCGGTGGTGGATTAGTGGAAGTAAAAAATCCGTCGCAATTATTTTTAGGCGAAGACAGCATAGAAGCCAGCGGGAATGTAATTACCGCCGTGCTTGAAGGTAGTCGCGCTTTGTTGTTAGAAATTCAGGCACTAACTTCGGTTTCCAGTTTTGGCTATCCAAAACGCACCACCGCGGGTTTTGACAATAACCGCTTGCAACTTTTGGGCGCGATTTTAAGCAAGCGCGCGGGGTTGAATTTATCTAATCAAGATATTTATGTAAATGTTGTTGGCGGAATAAAAATAGATGAACCGGCCGCGGATTTGGCCGTAGCTTTGGCCGTGGTTTCCAGCATTAAAGATTCTGTCATTAAAGATACAGTAGTAATAGGGGAGTTGGGACTATCCGGCGAAGTGCGTTATGTGCCGAATTTGGAAAAGCGGATTAAAGAAGCCGAGAAACTAGGGTTTAAAAGAATTATTTGCCCAAAAAATAAAATAACCTATAAGGGCAAAATAAATATCCTGCAAGTTAAAACTTTGCAGGAGGCTTTAAAATATATTTAAAAATGAAAAGAGGAGCAACGGCCTGAGCCAACCGTATGCTCCCCCTCACCGCAGAATTCCCGGTAGGGTTTTCTCGGCAAGTTGTTAGGCTATCGCCTTGGAGATTTTGCTCACAGGAGGGACACTCCTGAACTGCTTTACTTCGCAGCCAAAATCACCAAGATAATAACCCGCTTCTCCTTAGTGGGTTTTACCCCATCTGCAATTGGGTTTCCCGTTGCAATCCGGGCATTCGGACTTTCTTTGGAACTCCCCGTCTCTGCCACGTGCCACGTAGTCCGTCAGCGCTGGACAGACTTCTCCATCTGCGGAGGTGAACCCCCGCCATTCAATGGCCGGGTATTTGACAGATGCACCATTGAAAGTTAGGGCTGTCTCGTTGCTGATGTTTGGGTTGAGGATAGTCAGCCCTGATATTTTCACGAGTATCCCGTTGAACCTGGCAAAGCCAGACAGGATAGGTATGTTTACAAGCGGAGATGCCATTTTGCACTCCAAACCTAAGGAAAAATTTTGTCGTTTACAAAAATAGAACGACCAATCCTCCTTGGCATTAAAGAGATTATTCCATAAATTTGTTGTTTTGTAAAGCTTTTGAAAAAATTGAAGCGAGGTATTATTAAAATTTACATAACCTTCCGTAACGGCCGTTACGGAAGGTTATGTAATAAATAGGATGAATTATCAAATTAAAAAAGTCTACGCGACTCTGTAATTACAGAGTCGCGTAGACAGGTTGAGCTTTGTGTCATTCCGGACGAACCTGCCTGCCGGTAGGCAGGTGCAACTTGAGATCCGGAATCCAGTCCCTTGCTCTATAACCGGATCCCGGATATCCTTCAGATGCTTCAGGATTCCGGGATGACAGGCTGAGCACAATGGGAACCATTGCGCAGTAAAATCTAGATTATTCAAAATGGATAATGCGGTTTTTGATTTGTTTTTTAAGCAAGGGATATTTTTTTAAACTGGCATCGTGTTGTAAAATTTTTCTGGCTTCTTGCCTGGCAGGCTCAATGAGTGAAGTGTATTCCAGGTCAAAATATTTGTAGTCTATGCCGGCTTGCTCAATGCCATAGAGTTGGCCAAAACCCCGCTGTTTTAAATCCAGTTCCGCTAATTCAAATCCATCTTGGGTTTTGGCAAATTGTTGCAAACGCGCAATTGTTTCAGGCTTTTGGTTACTACAAAAGAGTAAGCAGTAAGATTGATGCTCGGCCCGGCCGACGCGTCCACGGAATTGGTGAAGTTGGGACAGGCCAAAACGTTCCGCTCCTTCAATAATCATAACAGAGGCATTCGGTACATCTACCCCAACTTCCACTACGGAAGTGGCAACTAAAATATTGGTTCGGTTCGCGAGGAATTCCGTCATAGCCGACTCTTTCTCAATTCCTTTTAATCGTCCGTGCAGTAGGCCAATTTTAAGCTCTGGGAAGGTATTTTGTAAGACACCTGCTTCACCAACGGCGGATTTCACGCCTAATTTATCAGACTCTTCCACCAATGGAGTAATTACAAATGCCTGCCTGCCGGTAGCTATCTGCTTGCTTATAAAATCATAAGCTTCTACACGGTTTTGCGGACTTACAACTTTTGTGGCAATAGGTTTTCGGTTTTTTGGTTTGGCTTTAATTTGCGACAAAGACAGTTCACCAAAAAATGCCAGCTTTAAGGTGCGAGGAATCGGCGTGGCAGACAACGAGAGGAGATGGGGAACCCTCTCGTTCGCTGACTGACGCGGACTTAACGCGGACTTAACGCGGACGGTATCGTAGATGATTCTTTCAATATGAACATCATCACTGGCAAAATTTATTAACAGCGCAAGTTTATAGTCTGAGCTTTTTAAATAAGTCCAGGCTTGTCGTTTTTCAATAGTACCAATAAAGGGAAGAGCCTTAAGTTCAATGATGATAGCTTTATCAATTATAAAATCCGGTTGGTACGACCCAATGTCCTTATTTTTATAAATGATTGGTAAATTTTTCTCTCTTTCAAAAAGAATACCTTTTTCTTTAAATTTTAATTCCAATGCATTTTGATAAATTTTTTCTTTGTGTCCTAAACCAAGCTCTTTTTTTACTTCAAAAACACAATTCCTAATTTTATAAGTTAATTCCTCATACAATAAATCCTTTTTGTCCGCGTTAGTCTGCGTTTCAGTCCGCGTCTGTCCGCTGATCAATCGAGATCTCTGCTCTACGCCCCAGCGGTGCTGTTCATCTATTACCACTAAAGCTAGATTTTGAAAATTTACAGTTTTTTGCAATAAGGCATGCGTGCCAAAATAAATTCCCGGCATTCCGTTGGAAATTTCTTTTAATAGTTCAGCCTTTTTTTTCTCTTTGTCGTTGGTCACTGAATAGGTTTGGGTAAAAAGCACGCAACGGGTGTTAAAATTTAAAGGCTTGGGCTCCAAAAAATATTTTTTTGCGGTATCAAAGTGCTGTTTGGCAAGTATCTCCGTGGGCGCTAAAAATACTACTTGCAGTCCTTCTGTTATAACTTGCAAGGCTGCGGCAAAAGCAACCAGAGTTTTACCACTGCCAACATCGCCTTCCAGTAAGCGGTTCATTGGAGAGGTTTTTTCAATGTCCTGCAAAATTTCCCAAGTGGCTTTTTTTTGGTCAATGGTCAGTTCAAACGGCAATCTGCCCAAAAAAGTTTTAATTAGAGTTTGGTCAAACGGCACTGCAAAGGATTGTTTTTTTTCTAATTCCAGTTTGGTTTTTTGCGCGGCTAATTGGCTAAAAAAGATTTCCTCAAAAGCCAAACGTTTTTGCGCCAAGGCTAGCAATTCGTCAGATTCCGGAAAATGGGATTGAATAATAGTTTGGACAATAGTTGGTAAATTTTGAGTTTTTACCACATCAGCCGGCAAAATATCCGGCACTTCATTGGCCAGCGGTAAAACGGATTTTATTAAATTGCGTAAAGTTTTTGGGTATAATCCGGCTTTTAAATGGTAAATTGGTACGAGCCTAGAAGTATGAACAGGAAAATCAGATACCTTCTCGTATATTGGGTTTGTCAGTTGGAGTTTGCCCTTGTAAATTTCCGCAGCGCCGGCTAAAAATAATTCATCCCCGGGCGACAAGCTTTTGGCCAAGTAACCTTGGTTAAACCAGACTACCTTTAAAGAGCCGGTTTCGTCCGATACCACGCTTTCGGCTAGGCTCATTCGCCCGTGGAAGGAAAAGCGTGAGGTGATGCTTTTAATGGTCACTTTTAAACTAATATTTTCCCCAGGAGTAAGATCTTTTATAGTTTTGGTTTTGGTAAAGTCCAAATGGCGATAGGGGAAATACATGAGTAAATCCCTCGCGGTTAAAACCTCAAGTTTTTTTAAAGCCGCAGATTGCGGCTTTGTAAGTTTGGTAAAGGATTCAATTGTGGAAGTAATTGATATCATATTTTTGCCCTGAACCAGTCGTCTGGCTCCGGTACAGGGCACTCACCACTCGTGTTCGTGGCTGTGCCACGTACCCGACCCAGCTTTGCTGGGGAGTGGTTCGTGGTGACTTCGGCTGGAATCGAACCAGCGGCCTTTCCCTTCGGAGGGGAACGCTCTAATCCACTGAGCTACGAAGCCGAGAGTTGCTATTTTTGAGGTGGGTTATTTATAAACTTTGATTGAGAATTATAGAGGGAAGCATAAAAATCAGAAAGAGAACCAGTGCACACAGAACCTTTGTCATAAACACTAATGCCATTTATTTCCTCATCTTTATACGAAGTAGTGTTTTTTACATTACATTCCATGATTAATTTTTGACCTGCTGTGTTTTTGGTGTCATCCATGTTTGTAAATATTATTTTACAAGATTCCGGAGTGCCGGACATTACCTCGGTTAGACCACCGTAAATTTTTGAAGGAGTGCACGATTTAAAATTAGCGGTAAAACACGCGGTATTGGTTCCGCAATCTTTAATTTTATTTGATTGGTTTTGCCAGTACAAAAATCCACCACCGGCAATAATGAGAATTAATATTGTAAAAATAATTTTATTCATAAATGTTATTAAATGTTTAAAAATAAAAGCGGATGACCCCTATATTAATTAAAGTGGGTCAAAATTTTACCCTGTGCATAATTCTTTGAATGGAAGTTTCCTCAGTTTCGTGATGTTCCGGCAAATATTGCAATAGGAATTCCCGCGTGGCTTCCGGGTTTTGATCTTCCAGCTCTAAAATTAAAGTATTATTTAAAAACGCGGTAGTGTGGAAAATTATAGTTTTGTGACGGGGGTTGTTGACCACCCAAAAATATTTAAGCTGTTTATATGGGTAGTGGAGATTATCAAACTTTATACCTTTGCTGTTTAATTCTACATTCACCAGGCGCGGGGTTTGGCGAGAAAATAAAATAATCAATATGGCAATTAATCCTAAACTAACGGCCGCAAAAATATCGCTTTCTACAATTACAAAAAAGGCAATTACTAATACGGCCACGGAAATTAAAGTAATATACCAGCCTACGTTTTTAGGGTAATGCCGAAATTCCGGCGCTTGCCAGGAAATATTTTTTTTTGTGTCGTTAGACATATTTTGTTTTATTGATTAAAATGCATTGTATAGAATATGGAGCCAATAGTGAATAGACTGTCATTGTGAGCCTCGAATCAGATGAGAGGCGCGGCAATCTTAATAATTTTGAGATTGCTTCGCCTTATGCACTCCTCGCAATGACAAAATACTTTATGGAGAGGTCGCATAGTGGTTTAGTGCACCAGTCTTGAAAACTGGAGTACCTTTACGGGTACCGAGGGTTCGAATCCCTCCCTCTCCGCCAAAATTACCTTACCATTTATGGTGGGGTAATTTTGTATTATTAGATAAGGGATGAGAAGTTTATCCGCCTTGGGCGGAAATCCCTCCCTCTCCGCCATAAAAATCATATATATTATACCATCTTAATTACAAAAAAACAAAACAGCACCTGCTCTAGAAAGGTGCTGTTTTTATTGGTTTCAGGACAGGAGACTGGTGGGGTTTGTTGCCTAATGTCATTTTTGCCCAAAACGAGCTTGCTTGGTAAAATTTCCAAAAAAATTTAT
>CAYIHW010000016.1:17628-17956 GCA_964363335.1 uncultured Candidatus Saccharibacteria bacterium | reverse complement strand
TGGAAGCGGTGTGGTGGTGATATTAGTTATCATCTTCAAACCGCTTTCACGCAAAATTGGCTGACCACGACATAAGCTCACAAGGCGTCGTGGCACCCAAGCGTGGATGGAGAAAAGAAAATGTCAAAGATTTTTTCAGTTGATGCGGAAGTTGATGGTCTTCTAGGTCGTGCGTTTGCTATTGCCGTGACCATCCGTGAGGGTGGTCGCGAGGTGGCGCAATTCGTCGGGCGGGTGCCCGACGAGCTGGTCGCGGACCAGTGGGTCCGCGAGAACGTTCTGCCGGCGCTCGTCGGCATGGAGGTCACTCACACCTCCAGCGACGAGC
>CAYIHW010000016.1:13041-17618 GCA_964363335.1 uncultured Candidatus Saccharibacteria bacterium | reverse complement strand
GGGGCCGGGCCCCCGACCGGCCGTGTGGGGTCATCGCCCAGGGCGGGAGTCCGGTGGAATCCGGGCTATTTCGGCGGTGCGCCGAGCGCGTCGCCGGACGCACCTTCCAGGGGCCCATGCCCCTGCACGAAGTTGGAACAGTTCTCCTCGCGTTGGGCGAGGACCCGTCCTCGGTGGACGGGTACAATAAAAAGCTTGAGTTGGCGGTGCCGTTCGATGGGGTGGCTCATCACCCCATGTACGACGCAGTGGCGGCCGCCGTGGCGTGGGAGGACGCTATGGTGCGCATTCACGGCTAAGGCCAGCAATCCGCAGTGGTAGTGGCAAATAAATATTATTACCACAAATTGCACTTAGGTCATGGGAGTTCTGTTGTTTTGCACACAACGTCTCCCGCCCTTTTTCAGCCCAGCACTTTTTATAAAGTGATGGATTGAAAATTGGTACAAAGGTTCTTTAAAAAACTGAGATTTCCTTGAAATTTTGATAATTGCTTTGTTTGGGAAGCGTTGAGCGCGTTTATAAAAGCGCGTTGGGCGCTTCCCAGAGGGAGGCAATTCAAACTCTCCCGCCAGAGGCGGGAACAAGGAAGTCGAAATGTTTAAAAAGATTTTTGCTATGATTTTTGGCGGCAAGGCCGCCACAGAAGTAGTTACCCCGCCGTCAGCCACCCCGACCACCCCGGCCACGGTGGTCTCCGAGTCGCAGGGGAAGGAGGCTCCGCAGTTTCAGACTGCGGAGTTTGAAGAGAAATTCCAGCTCGACAATGCCGAGCTGGAAAGAAAAATAAAGAGCTTGACGGAGGAGTTGGAAAAGCATGAAGAGCACCTCCCTTCTGCCACGGCGGCGGCGGAGGAGCTCCGAAAACGTCGCCATCTCGAAAGGATGGCGAGAGTAAATCGCCAGCGTGGGGATTTAATGAGTCAGTTGCGGGGACTCAGGAGCGCTCTCCTGGAGGAGGAGAGGCAGGACTTACTCAACAAACACCTCATTTTGCTAACTCTTTTTAAGGGAGGTTGGCAGAGAGGAGTCAGCTACGGCTCCAACGGCCAGCCGCTCTCGGAGTGGTGGCAGGAGAGGAGGGTGTGCCAGAACGCTGGCGAAATATATTTGATTTTGGTCATTCAAGGGTCACCAGAAAGGGTGGCCTGGGCCACCACAGCGGTGGCTCAGATGACCCAAGAAGAGCTGGAAGCGGTGGTGCGCTTCCAACAGGAGAAGGAGGGCTGATGACTCTCGAGATGACCCCCCTCCAAGAGGAGGGGATGAAGAAATTATCCGGAGACACTTATGTGTTTTCCGGCAGAGTCTCACACAACACTCTTCGCGCTCACGATGAGAGCAAGGAAGAAAAGGTCTCCTGCACCTGCTCACTTGGCTGGTGCCACCTGCCGGAGCATGACGAGCTCTATCGTTAACGCATTGTGCGGTTAATGGTCCGCGCGCTGTTTCTGCCCAATCGGCAGACATAGACAGCAAATAATCTATTCGTCCATCCGCGCGTCAGCCGGATAAAAACAGGTTGCCCTGCACGGCAACAGAGGAGTACAAACCATTGCACACGGTTTTGCTCCTCACCTTTTTCCAGAACATCTTGAGTCTGCATTGGTCGCAAGACCTTGAGCGCAGTCGAAAGGTGGGCTGAAAATTGGTTCTTTAAAAAAAATTACATGGTTTGTGATGTCTGGTTTTGGCACAGAGTCTCTATTATTTATTAAATTGAGATTGCGTGCCGAAACTCGGCCTGTCTTTACCAAAAGTGAGGACGGAAAATCACTACCCCAGCCGTTTATGGTAGGCGGCACAAAACGGGGGAAGGAGAATACCATGTCACAGTATATCACGATCGAAAAACAGGAAAACGATGTCCGCTTCGCGGACGGAGTTTCCTTTGAAGTCGGACAAGTTCGTCAACTAGGCGTGGGGAACATCACCTTGCGTCAGGCGGAGGATGGCTCGTTAACCCTTTCTCGGTTCACGGGTAAGGGTAACCATCAATACACCCAAACCCTCGACCGAGACGGAATGTGGCTCGTCGGTCCCTACAACTGCCAGTGGCAAAAGCCCTGGCAGGAGGAGATCGACCCGCTGTTGCGGGTTATGAGGCGGTTTGAAATTCCCTTGTCTCATCTGCGCCGCATGAGCGCGGGGCAGGTATTGAAAGTTTCCGAGGTCAGCCTCGGCGACAGGGGTTGGAGTGACGACGAGTGGGGGAACAATTTTTCCACCGATGGCGCGAAAGTGCTGTCGGCCGTTGGAAAACGGAAAAAGGCTGGGTTGATTTCCGGTGCCACTTTTGCCGTGGAGGCGAAGGTCCGGGGTGGGCACCGCATCAACACTTACGTGGGCCAGGTTTACGCCTGGCCGGGGTGTGACCCGGAAAAAATCGCGGATGAGATCGCTGAAATAAAATTCGGAGATCTCGCTGACCGGGATTTTTTGGGCGCGATGGATGACTTCAACGTCGCCCAGCAATGGGTGGCGGGAAAGTTTACCATCTCGGCACATCCCCTTTACGGGGACAGGGTCTTGGTGTATCGCGACCCTGAGTGGTCGGCTCCATTTTCGCTGGTCAAGCGTTGGGGTGGTGAGGAGTCGGACACCCCGCTCCGCCTGCTCGTGGAGAAGCACGGGGCTGAGTTGCTCTCGCCATACTTTGGCGATGAGCAACGAGCTTTTGTCGCCGCCTTCGGCGACATCAACGAGGCGGCGAAGTACACCCTCGCCCGTTACCGCGTGGTTGCGGTGACGCGAGGCGAGGAAAAACATCTCAAGTTTGCTTGGGCTGAAATGCCCGAGCAGTTTGCCGATCTCGACATGCCCCCTGTTATTCAGCAGGACGGCTGGTGGTCATTTTCTCCTCTCGGCGATCTTCTTCGCCGACACCCTAAGCTCCGCCAGCTACTCTTTGTCCTGGCCAAGGAAAGGGACGAACTCGTCCCTTCCTATGACCAGCACCACCACGAGCTTCGGCTCGTGGACGGGGTTTGGCATGACGAAGAAGAGCCTCTCTGTCTCGAAAGCGAGGCAGTAAAGGTCTGGTTGGAAGCTAGGCCTAATGGGTCTTCAGAAGCTGTGATGGCTGGGGTCGCAACTTGTCTGTCCTGCCCGCCAAGCAAGCGGGAAGGGTTTGGACTGAAAGACATCCAGCCCCAGGACGGACTCCGTTTGGTTGCCTTCCTCATGGACGGCGATCGGGCGTTGGTGGGCAACAACAGCAATTCGTTGCTCATGATTCGTCCGGGGGAGGCAAAGCAGTTTGTCTTCCACCTCGCCCATTTTTTTGGGCCCGGAGATTGCTCCATTTGGGGGGTGACGGCCACACGGGCGACCGACGGCGACCTCACTTTTTCTTCATACGACAACGGGCAGATGTACGTCTGTTCGGGGTCAATGGGGGGAGAAGTGCGGCGCATTAATCCGGCCGTATAAACGCTTTTGCCTGCTGATATCAGGCACTTAAAAAACTATTCGTCCATCCGCGCGTCAGCCGGATAAAAACAGGTTGCCCTGCACGGCAACAGAGGAGTACAAACCATTGCACACGGTTTTGCTCCTCACCTTTTTCCAGAAAATAATATTAAAAAATTGTTTTCTGAAAATTGGTTTCCTTCGTCGCACAAGGCTATGGAGGACAGGCACATTAAAAAACAAAACCCCCGCCAGAGACGGGGGAGAAGATTATAAAAAGTTCTTAGCTAATTTGTTCTAATTCTTTTAAATTTATGGTAACGCCGGTTTTGTCCGCGATTTGAGTAATCCATTTAAGCATTACTGTTTGTCTGGCTTTAAGTTCCAAATAGCGTTTGTCGGAAAGAGCAAGGTAATTATTGACGCTATTTCCCAAACCTTCCATCCGGCTTTCTAATTTTTCCATCCGACCTTCAATTTTAGCCATTCTGTTGTCTAGCTTACCCAAACTGTCGTCTAGCCTGGATATATCATTTTTAGTAGCCATTTTGGAAGTAATGTCATTAAAACCCTCGGCAACCATAAGCGCCAAGGTATCCAGTGTCATTGGGTTATTTTTTACGGGAGTTTTCATAACATAATTATAACTCTTTTTTATGGGTTGTCAAAATACTAATACTAATTATTCATCTTACGCGCTGTTGAAGGCTGCCTTCTGGCGTGAAAGGATGCGACAATAGGCCAATTGATTGAATATCCGTCATTTTTTCAAACATCACATCAGTATTTGCCAGAAGGCAGCCTTCAAGGGAGAAATTTGAAAATTGGTGAAAGAGTTCTTTAAAAAATTTCATTTCCTTTTGGTGAAAAAGAAATTGATAATGAATGGATCCTGATCCGCCAAAGGCGGACAGGATGACAATCTCATTGTTGGTTTCTTTTTCACCAAGTCCCATTAAGGCCTTTGAGCCGGAGGGAAAGAAGGAGTTGAAAAGTATGGAAGATAAAATCAAAGAAGATGCGCACGAGCGCGCATTGTTGTCGGAGTTCACAGACCCAGGCAGTCCCGCCTGGAAAATCGAAAATATTGGCGTAATGGTAAATTTGGACTGCTGAAATGATTAAAAAATAATCGTTAGGGCTTAAAAATACTTGCTAATATGCCG
>CAYIHW010000016.1:11331-12941 GCA_964363335.1 uncultured Candidatus Saccharibacteria bacterium | reverse complement strand
CCGAGATATCGGCGTAAAATCTTCCCCAAAGGCCCGAAAGAGTACGCGGAGAAACTTTTTAGGAATTTGGAAAGTTTAGAACCCGATATCGAGGTAATTAAGGTTAATGTACAGGTAGATCATGTTCATATGGTAATTGTAATTCCCCCAAGATTTGCAGTTGCCCAAGTAGTATCGTTCATTAAAACCCAAAGCGCTAAACTGCTGAAGGCAAAATTCCCTTTTCTGAGAAGCCTTTATCTCACAGAAGGCATCTGGTCAACCGGTTACTGTGTCTCATCCGTTGGCCTGGATGAAAAGGGTATTTTGCACTACGTTGAATACCAGGAAAAGGAAGACAAGGGGCAACTGCAAATCAGCTTTTAGCACGATGGGAAGCCCCGCCCTCCCAGGCGGGGAGGTTCACTTTAATGTTTTTTATCTTTTACAATAAATTTATAGCTCGTTTAATCTAATCAATTTTATTAAACAACCAAAACCAGCTTTAACTGAAACGAATAACATCAATTTGAGCAGTCCATTTATTCCATTAAGCCAAAATATTCATCTTCCCAAGGCTCCTCCGCTGGCTCCTCAGCCAGAGAAGGCGATCGTCCTGAAAAAGGACGTTTCTCCTGAGGCCAAGGCAGCCATTGAGGCCGCAGGAGGAACGGTGGTGGGTTTTCGCAACTGCTGGTCTTCGACCTGCCGTTGTTCAAACCACCCAACGTATGGGGAGAAGGCAACTCTCCCGTTGGGTACAACATGGGAAGACGGCGGGAAGCTCAGGCTTCCCACCGGTGTTCTCCTCTCGGCAACGAGAGGGAGTGTTTATTGTTTCGGCGATCTTTATCTCGCCGACTGATAACACTCAACATCATTTCGCGGTTAATGGACCCGCGCACAAGTTTTCGTCCCAATCGGTCGGAGACAGCAAACAAAACCATTCGTCTCGGAGCCGAGTGACGTAAAATAAACGGTGATACTGGGGTTGCTCACCAGTTATAAAAAACGAAACACGCATTCATGAGGAAGCGCTGTTCTTGCACGAACATCTTCCTCTTCTCTTTCCAGGACATTGTTCTTTTCTTTTTTCCTGCTGTTTCTGGCGGGAAACTGCCATAAACAGAAGAGAAAGACAGTGGACTGGAAAGAGAAAAATGAAATTTGAAACAAAGGGATTCCTCTCCCGATAAATCGGAATCGGAATGGTAAATGGGGAACGTGGATTCCGGACAGCCTTTCATAGCTTCCGGAATGACACAGTGTGTGGCCAAAAAGTTATAATAGAGGACAGTCCTTTTTGAATTTGACATTGTATAGTTTCCCATATACAATGTAAATATGAATAATGCTGAATTGCCAGAACCAATTATTTTTGATTGGGACAGTGGCAACCAAACTAAAAGTCTTAAAAAACATGGCATTAGCACCCAGGAAGCTGAAGAGCCATTTTTTAGGCCCAAGTATATTATTCCTGACCAAAGACACAGTAAGACTGAATCTCGTTTTGGTATGTTTGGAGTAACCACAGGCGGCAAAGTATTATTTATTGCATTTACTATTAGAAACTATCGGATAAGGGTAATTTCAGCCCGACCAGCCGATAAAAAAGAAAGGAAATTTTATGA
>CAYIHW010000016.1:0-11231 GCA_964363335.1 uncultured Candidatus Saccharibacteria bacterium | reverse complement strand
GACTTGACAAATTCTGCTTGACTGGTACAATCCAAATACGCACAATTACATAAGCCAATAGCCATTTGTGGATCGGCCTTTTTTGCATATCCCACAAAAAGTTTTTGCGTCTATAAAATATTTTTCCTTTTAAATAAGCCAAAAATATTTTATAGACAATGCATATCTATAAACTTTTATAAGGATAAATTGAAAAAGGCAATGTTTTGCGCTCTTCATCACATGATTTTGGGCAGATAGAGGGCATAAAATATTCATTTTCTTAGAATTCCCAAATTCGGCCAATTTCTTCGTTGTTTTTCGTAAGATATTACTCAGCGTAGTGCAAACTACGCTTCGTAAATCTTCCAAAAAACGCCTAGAACTTGTCTCGAATTTGAAAATTCTATCAATTATTTACATTTGGTTAAATAATCTAATATCTTAAATAAGCCAAAAAAGTGCGTTTTTTGGCCGAAAGCCTAATTTAATGGCAAATAAATCTAAAGTCAGCTCCTCGGTTGTGGCCGCCAAGCCACACAAGGAGAAGGTTTCTGCGCGCAAGTTTTTTACTGCCAGCCACGAAACCGCGTTAGTGCCGAATTTAATTGAAGTTCAATTGAATTCCTACCGCTGGTTTGTGGAAAAAGGTTTAAAAGATTTATTGGGTGAGGTTAACCCGATTCGGGATTTTACCGGAAAAAATTTAGAGTTAGTCTTCGGCGATTATTTTTTTGACAAGCCAAAGTATGACGAGTTTACTTCCCGCGAAAGAAATACCACTTACGAAGCTCCGTTGTATGTCTCCGCCAAACTAATTAACAAAGTTAGCGGCAAAACCAAAACCCAAGACGTGTACTTTGGTGATTTTCCGTTAATGACCCCTCGCGGTACCTGTATTATTAACGGCGTGGAGCGTGTTGTAGTAAACCAGCTTATAAAATCTCCGGGGGTGTTTTTTACTGTGGAAAATATTCGCGGCAAACAATATTACGGCGCGAAAATTATTCCTAATCGCGGCGCTTGGTTGGAACTGGATACCGATGCCGCCGGGGTAATCGGCGTAAAAATTGACCGCAAGCGCAGAATCCCAATTACCGCGCTAATGCGCGTATTTGGTTTGTCTTCCAACGAGCAAATTTTGGAAGCCTTTAAAGATATTGACACTGACCCGGACACCAAATACATTCAAAATACTTTAGACAAAGACGCCTCCACCAATGCTGACGAAGGCTTTAAGGAAGTTTATAAAAGAATCCGCCCCGGGGATTTGGCCACGGTAGACAATGCCAAGTCGTTAATTTCGGGAATGTTTTTCAATATTGAACGCTATGATTTTTCCGATGTCGGCCGCTATAAATTTAACCAGCGCCTGCATGTGGAAAACAGCAGCGATCCGCTTTTGACTTTGGAAGATTTAACCAAAGTCGTGCGCGAAGTTATTCGCTTAAACAATACCCAGGAACCGGCCGATGATATTGACCACTTAGCCAACCGCCGTGTCCGCGCGATTGGCGAACTCATCCAAACTCGCTTCCGCGTTGGCTTGGCTCGTATGGCCAGAATTGCCAAAGACAGAATGTCCTTGGCCGATTTGGAAACCGTAACCCCGGCTCAGCTAATCCACGTCCGTCCGGTTGTGGCCACCATGCAAGAATTTTTTTCTTCTTCTCAATTATCCCAATTTATGGACCAGACCAACCCGCTGGCTGAGTTGGAACACAAACGCCGTTTGTCCGCCATGGGTCCCGGAGGGCTTAGCCGCGAGCGTGCCGGGTTTGAAGTGCGCGATGTGCACCGCAGCCACTACGGCCGCTTGTGTCCGATTACCACTCCCGAAGGACCAAATATTGGACTGGTGGCGCACTTAGCCACTTACGCTAAAGTTAACGATTTTGGTTTTATTGAAACGCCGTATCGTTTGGTTAAGAAGAACGCAAAAAACGACAACAAAGACTCCATTAATGAAGTTTCTCTTTACGATATTAAAGATGTAAAGGGTCGTCTAATTGTTTCCGCCGGCTCTACTATTACCGCTACCCAAGCCAAAGAATTAGCCAAGCAGGAACAGTTATTTGAGATCCGCATTAAGCCGCGGGCAACAGACAAAATAAAGTACATGGATGCTTTTGAGGAAGAAGCCTTGGTCATTGGGCAAAGCAATATTGAAATTGACGCCGAGGGCCATTTTGCGGCCAGCCGCTCCAGCGTCCGCGTGCATAATGTCCCGTCCATTACTTCTACCGACGACATTGACGCGTTGGACGTATCCCCAAAGCAAATTATCTCCGTTACTACTTCTTTAATTCCCTTTTTGGAACACGACGACGCGAACCGCGCGTTAATGGGCAGTAACATGCAACGCCAGGCCGTATCTTGCATTAAGCCGGACGCCCCGTTAGTCGGCACCGGCATGGAAAGTAAAGCCGCCCGCGACTCCGGAACCGTTGTTTTGGCTGAAGAAGAAGGCACAGTCACCTCGGTAGCCGGCGACAAAATTGTCGTAGTCGGGGGAAAAGGCAAAAAACGGGAATATCCGTTATTGAAATTTTTGCGCACTAACTCCGGCACTTCCATAAATCAGATTGCCCGCGTTACCAAAGGCCAAGAAGTGAAAAAGGGCGACCTGCTTGCTGACGGCGCTTCCACGGAGCACGGGGAATTAGCTTTGGGACAAAATATTTTATTGGCTTTCTTGTCTTGGGAAGGCGGCAACTATGAAGACGCGATTTTGGTTAGTGAACGCGTAGTCCAGGCTGACCGCTTTTCCTCTATTCACATTGATGATTTTAAAATTGACGTGCGCGACACCAAGCTCGGTCCGGAACAAGTTACTCGCGACATTCCGAATGTCGGGGAAGAAAAACTCAAAGACCTGGATGAAAACGGTGTTATCCGCATTGGCGCCAAAGTTAAAGCCGGCGATATTTTAGTCGGCAAGATTACCCCAAAAGGGGAGACCGATTTAACCGCGGAAGAAAAATTGTTGCGCGTAATTTTCGGGGAAAAATCCCGCGACGTCAAAGACACTTCGCTTAACTTGCCGCACGGCGAGTACGGTAAAGTGGTGAATATTCGCGAGTTCTCCCGGCAGGCCGGCGATAAGCTGCCTTCGGGGGTCATTCGCAGTATTCAAATTTCCGTGGCCGTATTGCGAAAAATCCAAGTCGGTGACAAAATGGCCGGCCGCCACGGCAACAAAGGTGTTATTTCTAAAATTATTCCGGTGGAAGATTTGCCGTTTATGGCCGATGGTCGCCCGGTGGATATTATTTTAAACCCGCTTGGCGTGGTGTCTCGTATGAACTTGGGACAAATCCTGGAAACCCATCTCGGTATGGCCGCCTATAAGTTAGGCTATAAAATTGCCACTCCGGTATTAGATGGAATAAAAGAATTTCAAATTAAAGAAGAATTAGAAAAAGCCGGCGTGCCGCAAGACGGCAAAATGGTGATGTTTGACGGTAAGACCGGTGAACCGTTCGACGAAAAAGTTACGGTGGGCGTAATGTATATGCTGAAACTGCATCACCTTGTAGACGATAAAGTGCATGCCCGCTCAACCGGACCATACAGCCTTATTACCCAACAGCCTCTTGGCGGTAAAGCGCAGTTCGGGGGCCAGAGATTCGGAGAAATGGAAGTCTGGGCGCTGGAAGGTTACGGCGCGGCTCATACTTTGCAGGAAATGCTGACTATAAAATCCGATGACGTGGTCGGCAGAAGCAAAACTTACGAAGCCATTGTCAAAGGCGAACCGATTAAAAAACCAAACGTGCCGGAAAGTTTCCGCGTGCTGGTGAAAGAATTACAGAGCCTTTGTTTGGATGTTGAGTTATTAGGAAAAGATGGGCAAGTGGCTTCGGCCGCTGAAGAACCGGAGGTCGTCGTGCCGGTATCTATAAGCCAACCGCCGGCCGCGCCGGACATATCTTTGTTTGAAGATGAGATAAAGAAGAAACCGAAGAAAGAGAAGAAGGGGAAGTAATTCCAAATATCAAATTACAAATTTCAAATAAAGAACAGTTTGACATTTGATATTGGGAATTTAAAATTTTTAAAGCACAAAATTATCAATCTCCCGCTTAAACCAGCAGGAGCAACATCCTCTAATTATTAGTTAAACGTTATAACTATGCTAACTCTTACAGAAGATTTCAAAGGTGTCCGGTTAAAGCTGGCTTCCCCGCAAACCATGCTGGACTGGTCTCACGGCGAGGTGACCAAACCGGAAACCATAAATTATCGTACTCAACGTCCGGAAAAAGACGGCTTGTTCGACGAAAAGATTTTTGGTCCAATTAAAGACTGGGAATGTTATTGTGGTAAATATAAAAGAATTCGATACAAAGGAATTGTTTGCGATAAGTGCGGCGTGGAAGTTACTAAATCCTCCGTTCGCCGTGAACGTATGGGTCATATTAAGCTTTGCGTGCCGGTAGCTCATATTTGGTTTTTGCGCGGCGTGCCGTCCCGTTTAGGGTTGGTGCTGGATTTGGGCGTGATGGAGTTAGAAAAAGTGGTTTACTTTGCCGCTTACATTATTACTAATGTTGACGAAGAATCCCGAATTTCCACGTTAGAGCAAATTGAACACGAATTTAAAGCCAAGAAAAAAACCATTGAAGAAAAATACGAAACTATAATCGGCAAAGCCAAGTCGGTTATGGGGCAAAAGGCTTCCGGTAAAGATCCGGAATTGGCGCAAGCGGAAATTGACGCGGAAGTTACCCGGTTTAAAGATGCCTGGGCCAAAGAACTCGATGCGCTTGAAAGCATTCGCGACCAAGCCAGAAGCGAGCTTAAATCCATAAAAAAATATCAGATTATTTCCGAACTGCAATATCGCGATTTGTCCATGAAATACGGTCCGGTATTTAGCGCCTCTATTGGCGCCGAAGCTTTAAAAGGCTTACTGGAGGAAGTGAACTTGGAACAGTTAGTGCAAGATTTGAATACCCAATTAGTCGGCCTGGAAGGCCAGGCGCAAAGAAAAGCTTTAAAGCGTTTAAAGTTAATTAAGTCTTTAATTAATTCCGGGCTACGCCCTGAGTGGATGTTAATTACCACCTTGCCGGTTATCCCGCCGGACTTACGTCCAATGGTACAGCTTGATGGTGGCCGGTTTGCGGCTTCCGACTTAAACGACTTGTATCGCCGGGTAATTAACCGTAACAATCGGTTAAAGAAATTATTGGAAATCAAAGCGCCGGAAGTTATTACCAGAAACGAAAAGCGCATGTTGCAGGAAGCGGTTGATGCGTTAATCGACAACAGTATTCGTCATGGTAAAGAAGTAACAGCCAGCACCGGACAAAAGCGCAAACTGCGTAGCTTAGCCGACATGCTTAAAGGGAAGCAAGGACGTTTCCGTCAGAACCTGCTCGGAAAACGCGTGGACTATTCCGGTCGTAGCGTTATTGTGGTCGGTCCGCACTTGCGACTTCATCAATGTGGATTGCCAAAAATTATGGCTTTGGAATTATTCAAACCATTTGTTATTTCCAAACTCATTGGCCGAGAATACGCGCACAATGTCCGTTCTGCTAACCGTTTAATTGAACAGGGTCGGGTTGAAGTTTATGATATTTTGGAAGAAGTGACCAAAGACCACTATATCTTGCTTAACCGCGCTCCAACATTGCATCGTTTGGGTTTTCAAGCTTTTCAGCCGGTATTAATAGAAGGGAAAGCCATTCAATTGCACCCCATGGTTTGTGCCGCGTTTAACGCGGACTTTGACGGTGACCAAATGGCTGTCCACGTGCCGTTAACCGAAGCCGCGCAAAAAGAAGCCAGAGAAATTATGGTATCCGCTCATAACTTGCTTAAACCTGCTTCCGGCGATCCGGTTATGACTCCGGACAAAGACGTAGTTGTTGGCTGTTACTATATTACTCGGCTGAGGGACGGCAGTAAGGGCGAAGGAAAAGTTTTCAGCAGCCCGGGCGAAGCAATTTTGGCTTACAATAACAACTACGTGCACATTCAGGCCAAAATTAAAGTCCGGATGTCCGCCGAAAATTTTATGCAACCAGACGGATCCACCACTATGCCGGCAGAGTTGGCTTTGGGCGGAGAAAAAGAAGTAATGTTAGAAACCTGCGTTGGACGCTTAATTTTCAACAAAGTCGTGCCGAAAGAATTAGGTTTTAGAAACGATAATTTCGACAAGAAAAAATTACAGGGCTTGGTGCGTGAAGCGCATCGCTTGCTTGGTAATGACCGTACCGCGGAATTGATTGACGAAATAAAGCGTACAGGTTTTTATTATATGAAAAAATCCGGTTTGTCTTGGGGGATGGATGATCTGCTGGTGCCTCAGGTAAAATATGTTTACTTAAAACAAGCCGATGAAGATGTAGAAAATACTTCTCAGCAATATCGCGAAGGACTCTTGACTGAAGATGAACGCTATAACCGCGTGGTAGAAATTTGGGCGGAAGTTTCCGAAAAAATTGCCAAGTCGGTTAACGGCACAGTGGCCGAACACGGCAGTGTAAACTATTTCGTGTCCAGCGGGGCCAGAGGGTCTTTTTCCCAAATTACTCAGATGTCCGGGATGAAAGGTTTGGTGGTCAACCCGGCCGGTGACGTTATTGAATTGCCGGTTAAGGGGAGTTTTAAAGAAGGCTTAAACGTACTTGAATATTTTATTTCCACTCACGGATCCAGAAAAGGTATGTCCGATACTGCGTTAAGAACTGCCGATGCCGGTTATTTGACCAGACGCCTTGTGGACGTGGCTCAAGACATTGTGGTCAACGCCGAAGACTGCGGCACCGACAAGTTTGACTGCATTACTTTGGAAGACAGCCAAAAAATGAACAAACCGTTTGACCGCCGCTTGTTTGGCAGAGTTACGGCCGAAGATGTCAAAGACCAGTCCGGAAAAATAATTGTAGAGAGAAATCACGGCATTGACGACCAGCAAGCCAAACAAATTATGGACAGCGGCGTTAAGGAAGTTAAATGCCGCAGTGTGCTAAAGTGCAAATTGTCCCGCGGTGTCTGCAAACTGTGTTATGGTTACGATTTAGGGTTTAACGACATGGTGCGCCTTGGCGCCGCAGTTGGAATTGTAGCCGCGCAAGCCATTGGTGAACCGGGCACTCAGCTGACTATGAGAACTTTCCACACCGGCGGCAGTGCCAGTGTAAAAGATATTACCCAAGGGTTGCCCCGTGTGGAAGAATTGTTTGAAGCCAGAGAACCAAAAGGTATGGCTTACGTGGCGGAAATTGACGGGCAAGTATATATTGCTAAGCCAAACAACAAAGAATATATTGTGCGTATTCAGGGCGCCGATGTGGAAAAAGATACTTATGAACTTTCCGGTTCTCAGTCCGCCATTAAAGACGGCAGTAAAGTGGAAGCGGGCGAAACTTTGTACATCAATGAAAACAGCCAGGCTATTAAAGCTAAGACCGCCGGGTTGGTGCGTTTGGAAAAAAATAAAATTATCGTGGTGCACGAAAGCGACCAGGTAAAAGAATGCATTGTACCGGCCTCCTATTCTTTGCTGGTAAAAGACGGCGACTTGGTGGCCAAGGGCGCCAGACTAACCGAAGGAAACTTGAACCCGAACCAAATTATGCAATTGCGCGGTTTGGAAGAAGCGCAAAAGTATGTGGTTAAGGAAGTCCAGGATATTTATGTTTCCCAAGGGCAGAATATTCACGACAAACATATTGAAGTTATTGTTAAGCAAATGTTCTCCAAAATGCGCATTGTGGACGCCGGGGACAGCGAATTGGTAGCCGGAGAAATTACTGACAAATCTAAATTGAACGTCATTAATGAATTACTCTCCAGAACCAACCAGCGCCAGGCCACTGCCGAACAATTACTGATGGGAATTACCAAAGTTTCTTTAAACACCGAAAGCTTTCTGGCCGCCGCATCTTTCCAAGAAACTACCCGCGTGCTTATTGAAGCGGCCGTAACCGGTAAGACCGATTACCTCCGGGGCTTAAAAGAAAATGTAATTATCGGTAAGCTTATTCCTGCCGGAACCGGTTACAGCGACGAAATCGCCAGGCAAAACTTACAGTTGGAAACTTCTGTCAGTGAAGCCGCCGCCCTTGCCTTAGGCAAATCCGAATCCGCAGAAGTCGTAGAAATAGCCGAATAATAGAAAAATTAAAAATCCCGTGGTGATTTCCCTCACCGCGGGATTTTTGTTAGAATTAAGGTATCTTATAAGGTTGATATTTATCCACAGTTTTTAACTTGACAATAGGTGAACGATTGTATACTATGAAAAAAAGACGAAAAAATAAGAAGAAAAATATGGAACAAATACAAAAGGTTCTCTTAAAAGACCAAAAAATTTTTACTAAAAGACTTTCATTTACACAGTCTCAAATATCAAAAAATCCTGCGAAAAATTTAGATAATCCTCTTTTAAATAAGGGACTTATTAATAGAATTTTATGTGGTGATGTCATTGAGAACATGAGGCAAATACCAAGTGGAAGTATTGATTTGATTGTCACCTCCCCCCCATACAATTTAAAGAATTCTACTGGAAATGGAATGAAAGATGGAAGGGGTGGAAAATGGGCAAATGCCGCTTTGCAGAATGGTTATACGCATCATGATGACTGTATGCCACATGATGAATATGTAAAATGGCAGAGAGATTGTTTAATGGAAATGCTAAGAATAATTCCAGAAGATGGGGCAATTTTTTATAACCACAAATGGCGCGTGCAAGCTGGTTTACTTCAAGACAGAGGCGATATCGTTAGTGGTTTTCCAGTTCGACAAATTATTATTTGGAAAAGAAAAGGTGGCTTTAATTTTAATGCTGGTTATTTTGTTCCAACTTATGAAGTAATTTATTTAATTGCTAAGCCTAAATTTAAGCTAGCATCAAAAGCAAATGGATATGGAGATGTTTGGGAATTTACCCAAGAAATGAATAATAAACACCCCGCTGCTTTTCCTGTTGATCTTATAGAGCGAATTATCTCCTCAACAAATTCAAAAGTAGTTTTGGATCCTTTTATGGGATCGGGAACAACCGCGATTGCCGCTATTAATTGCTCAAGAAATTATGTGGGTATAGAGATATCCCCTGAGTATTGTGAAATGGCAAGGAAAAGAATTAAACAACATCAAGCTCAAAATAAGCTTTACTAATATTTATGACAAAATCGCAAATCATTTATACTAAACAATCTCTTATAAGTAAACTAAAGAAAATTTCTGAAAAGGGCTGGATTGCAAATGCTCGCAAAGGAAACCATGGGGGAATTGGCAACACTTTAGAAGACTTGCTAGATATCAAAGAAAATAATTTACCTATACCAAACGCAGCAGAATGGGAGCTAAAAACACAAAGATTAAATTCATCTTCTTTAACGACGCTTATTCATACAGAACCATCACCACGAGCAATTCGTTTTGTTCCACAAATTTTACTTCCAAAATATGGGTGGGCTCACAAAGAAGATGGCAAAAAATATCCAAAGGGTGAAATGAGTTTTCGCCAAACAATCCATGGTCTATCCAGAAGCGATCGTGGATTTATGGTTAAAATTGACAGAGAAGAAAAGAAAGTTTTAATTTCATTTGATGCAAAAAGTGTTGACATAAGGCATAGAGAATGGCTAGAATCTGTTAAAAAGTTAGTCGGCCTTAAAGAACTTAACCCGCAACCTTATTGGGGTTTTGACGATTTGGAACACAAGGCCGGCACAAAGTTACTTAACGCTTTTTATGTTCAATCTGAAGTGAAAATTGTTCGTAAAAAAGAGTACTATAAATATAGTAAAGTCACAATGTTGCAAAAATTTAGCTTTGAAGGGTTTTTGAAAGCAATTGAGGAAGCAAAAATTTTAGTAGACTTTGACGCGCGCACTGGACACAATCATGGAACTAAATTCAGACTGCGACAAAATTGTTTGCCAATGTTGTATAAAAAAATAACGGTAATTATTTAATTCTATATATGACGAAACAAAAGACATTATATTCTATAAGAACTTTAGATGTCATCAATGTCGCACGGGAATTGGGGACTAATTTTGAGCCACGGGATTTTAATTTCATAGAAGATAAAATTGGAGATTTTTTTGGCAGTCAATGGCATGATGCAGTTGAATATGCTTTAGTAGAGCTTCGATCAAATAAAAAGTGTCAGTAATCTTAATATAAGTACGGGCAATCAATATAGTTTACAACCATAACAAAAACTTTTATTTGACAGGTTTTTTGAAAGTGTTATTCTGGAGAAAAGAGGAGATTCATAAATAAAGAAATAAAAGTATGACAAAAGTACAGAAAATATGGTTAAGTGTGTTTATTTCAATAGCGTTAGTGCCGGAAATTCTTTTTCAGAGCACGATACGTTTGGTGCGTGGGGTAATAACTATTAAAGATATCACATTT
The DNA here is from genome assembly GCA_964363335.1 of uncultured Candidatus Saccharibacteria bacterium. Lineage (GTDB taxonomy): Bacteria > Patescibacteriota > Doudnabacteria > UBA920 > UBA920 > PALSA-1336. Next base: position 854 of record CAYIHW010000016.1, on the reverse strand, counting down.
GGGCAAAGTTATAATTTAGTTTTGGTTCAGTCTATTGCTTTAATGATTTCAGCAATTCTTATATTTTTTTGGAGAAAACAAGTGCAAAATAAATTTGCGTTTTATATGCTACTTGTTTTGGTGTCATTGTGGTCTTTGATTGGTTTTTTGGCATTTGATTTTGCATTGAATGGTCAGGTAGAGATGCGCGGGTTTTAACTATTAAAAAAGATCAAAAAGTATCGGGAATTTTTAGTGAAGCACTACGGCCTTACGGCCATAGCATCCCGGAATACGATCAGAGATCGTCCGGCAAAGCCGGACTGACTTCATCTACGATCTAACGGTCGTAGTATTGCGGGAGATTAAAAAATGACAAAAGTTCAAAAAATATGGTTAGGGGTGTTTATTTTAATCGCATTGGTGCCGGAAATTCTTTTTCAGAGCACTATTCGTTTGGTGCGTGGGGTAATAACTATTAAAGATATTTCATTTGGCCATAGTTATAATTTAGTTTTGGTTCAGTCTATTGCTTTATTTGTTTTAGCAATCCTTATGTTTTTTTGGAGAAAACAAATACAAAGTAAATTCGTATTTTATACGTTACTTGTTTTGGCGTTATTGTGGTCTTTGATTGGATTTTTGGCTTACTACGATGCTTTATTTTCGAAAATTAGTGTAGGTGGATTTTAGTTTTAGAAATGGAATTAATTTCTAACCATATGAAAAAACTTTATCTATCCATTTTAATTGCAGTATTCATTACCTCCCCCCTAAAAATTCAAGCAGAAAATATAGCAGTTACTTGTGGCGAAGGAGCTTTTTCTGAATATACCCCTTTTACTTCAATTCCAACTTATGATTACGGACCAGAT
>CAYIHW010000015.1:0-18045 GCA_964363335.1 uncultured Candidatus Saccharibacteria bacterium | reverse complement strand
CTTACGGATAAATGTGGATAAATGGCCCGAAAGACGAAAAACCCCGTATCTCTAGCGTACTAGTACGCTATTGACATATAGGGATGGATGGTATAATATGCGGATATGGGTAATACTTTGAATATAAATTATGATTTTTTCGCAAACGTGCAGTGGCTTTGGTCTTCGTCTAGGCACAAAGTCCGTTTTGAGTTATCTGCATAGGAAATTAGGCACTTAACTGAAACACCTTCGGACTTTGAAAGGTGTTTTTTATTAGCGACGTAGAGCGAGAAAAGTTTATCCGCCTCTGGCGGAAGCCGAGGAGTTAATACAGGTTCAATACCCCGCAACTCTACTGCGGTTCAACAACAGCGAAGCTCCCCTTAATACCTAGGATCTCTGCTCAGAGGAACCTTTATTGCGGTTTTTAGACAATTGGTTTTAAATAAAAGGAAATTATGAAAAAGATTATACTTACGGGAAAAACTAAATATATAAAGATTGATCTAAAAAAAGACTTTTTTAGCGTGTTTAAGGCTGTTGAAAAGAACTCTGAAAATTGTTTTTTGTTTGAGTCGCTGGGCACAGAAGCAAACAACAAAAATCGGTATTCTTTAATTGGTTTTAACCCCGATACAATAGTTAAGGCAAAAGGTAAAATTATCAATGTTGGGGGTATTAGCCATGAAGTAGAAAACCCGTATAACGAACTTAGGGATATAATGCCGGAGCCAATTTTAAGCCAAAGTTACCCTGGCGGAATGGTTGGGTATGTCAGCTACGAAGCGGCCAACTATTTTGAACCAGAATTAAATCTTAAACTGCATCCGGATTTTGACCAGTTTTGTTTTGGCGTTTATACTGACGGGATTTTGTACGATAATGTTACTGGTGAGACCAGCTATTTCCACAACGGCAACAATCGACTTAAACTATTAAAACAGATAATTGCTAAAAGTTTAAAGCAAAAGGCAATTAAAAACCCTAAGGTTATTGAGCTTGGTCCAAATGTCAGTAAAATCCAGCATAAAGCTCAAGTCCAAGAAGTCTTAAAAGAAATAAAAGCGGGGAACACTTTTCAATGCGAGGTAGGATTAAAAATAAATTATGAAATTACCGGCGGTTCGCTGCCTATCTACGAAAAGCTTAGGAAAATTAACCCGTCACCGTACATGTTTTTTGTAAAGTTTGGCTCAAAAATTCTTTTAGGCTCCAGTCCGGAACTACTATTCAGCTTGAGGCAAAAAAATATGCAGACTTTTCCTTTAGCCGGAACAATAAAACGCGGGAAAAACGAAGCAGAAGACAGGTTAAATGCCAGGCGTCTGGTTAACGATCCAAAAGAGCAGGCAGAGCACAAAATGTTGGTTGATTTGCACAGAAATGACTTGGGCAGGGTTGCCAAGTTCGGTACCATAAATGTCAGCCGTTTCATGGATATAAAAAAATTTAGCCATGTTATGCATATTTCAAGTGAAATTTCTGGAATTATTAAATCAGGAGAAGATATGTATTCGGCTCTTGCCAGTTGTTTCCCCGCAGGAACTTTAAGCGGTGCGCCCAAAATTGAGTCTATGAAAATTATTAATAGACAGGAACCGGATGGCAGAGGACCTTATGGAGGAGGAGTGGGTTTTTTTGGCTTTAATGGCGACTGTGAATTTGCCATACCTATTAGGAGTGTATTTATTTCCGGCAGTAAAGCCTATACTCAAGCTTGCGGCGGTATAGTTTACGATTCCAGTCCAAAAAAAGAATATGAAGAAATTATAAACAAACTAAAAGCTTCTTCGGAAGTATTAAATATTTTCAAATAAAGCTTATGAAAGTTTTAATAATTGACAATTACGATTCTTTTACCTATAACCTATACCAATATATTGGCCAGCTTTTAGAAGATACGGGCAAGCCGTTTGTTTTGGACGTAATAAGAAATGATAAAATTACCTTACCTCAAATAACAATGGCAAATTATGAAAGAATAATTTTATCGCCAGGCCCAGGCGACCCCTCTGATAAAAGTTATTTTGGCGTTTGTTCGGAAGTCTTACTAAACGAAGGTAAAAAAACCCCCGTTTTAGGAGTCTGTCTGGGAATGCAAGGCTTAGCTTATTATTATGGTGGAAAAGTAGTGAAAGCGCCATTACCAATGCATGGGAAAATAAGCGCCATAAAACATAGCGGTAAAGGAATCTTTTTTGGAATCCCTCAAAATATAGAAGTTATGCGCTACCATTCATTAATGGTAGAAAAAGAAAATTTACCTGAAGATTTGGAAATTATAGCCGAAACCGCAAATACAAAAAATAATCAAATAATGGGTCTAAGGCATAAGAAATATCCTTTATATGGGATTCAGTTTCACCCGGAATCCTTTGCCACAGAGTATGGAATAAAATTGCTTTATAATTTTTTATTTGGAAAAATTTAATAGACACAAAAATATGGACACATTTAAAAATTATTTAAGTATTATTAGCAAAGGCCAGCAGCTGTCTTTTAAAAATGCTTTGGATTTTCAAAAACTGATTTTATCCGGACAATTTGAAGAAAGCGATTTAATTGAGGCTTTCAAACATTTTGGACAGCGCGCTTTGACTTATGATGAACTGCTTGGTTTTTACAGTGCTTCAGCAGAAGCAATGGTTCAAGTCCCAACAGAAAGGGAGACCTTAGACACCTGCGGCACCGGTGGCGACAACAGCGGCAGTTTTAACATTTCAACCGTTGCGGCTTTAATATGCGCTGCTACGGGGGTTTTTGTTGCCAAGCATGGCAATAGGGCCTCTTCCAGCCAGTGTGGCAGCGCCGATGTATTAGAGGCTTTGGGAGTTAATATTAATCTTAATCCGGAGCAGGCCATGGAATGTTTGGAGACTTGTAACTTTGTCTTTTTGATGGCTAAAAATTACCATCCGGCATTTCGGTTTGCTTCACCGGCAAGAAAAAGTTATGGCAAAAAGACTTATTTTAATCTTTTGGGGCCGCTTTTAAACCCTTGTAATGCCCAATATCGGATTCATGGTTTTTCCGATCCGTCGCAACTGCAAAATCTGGGAAAAATTCTTATGGACTCAGGCGTTAAAAGAGCTTGGCTGGCGAATTCCGAAGATGGCCTAGATGAAATAAGTCCTTCAAAACCCACAAATGTTTGGGAGTTTTGCCAAGGAACAGAAATCTTAACTTTTAAAATAAATCCCGAAGATTTAGGATTTTCAGGGTTAAAACTTTCCGATGTTAAGGGTGGTGATGCAAAAGTTAATTCCGGCATTATACTGGGTATTTTAAATAACCAGGCTAACGAAGCGCAAACAGCTTGTTCACTGCTTAACGCGGCGGCCGGATTAACTGTTTATGGTAAAGCTGTTAACTTTCAAGAAGGCATAAGCATTGCCAAAGAAGTTCTGGCCTCCGGACAAGCCCTTGAAAAGTTACAACAAATCGCAGCTTTTGGCCAAAATCTCTAACCGATAATCGTATGAATATTCTTACCAAAATTAAAATTAATAAACTTAAGGAAATTGTAAGTTTGAAAAAACTTGTTTCCTTAAATGTTTTAAAAAAAAGAGCTCTAACGTTAGTTAGAGATGTTCGTCCTTTTGAGGCAGCTTTAGAAAAAAAAAGGGCAATGAATTTAATTGCGGAAATTAAACCCAAGTCACCTTCCGCTGGAAAATTAATCAAGACGCCCCTTGATCAAGTTGCGAAACTTTATCAAAGAAGCAACGCGGACGCTATTTCTGTGTTGACCGATAAAAAATATTTTGGCGGGGATGTTAAAAACTTAAACCGCGTCAAGCTTGTAGCGAAACAGCCAATTTTAAGAAAAGATTTTATTTTAGACAAATATCAGGTGTATGAATCTTACTTAAAAGGCGCGGACGCTATTTTGCTGATAGTATCGTTGTTGAATGAAAAAAAATTAAGGAAGCTTTATCAATTATCTAAATCCTTGGGGTTAGACTGTCTGGTTGAGGTGCATAATCTGAGAGAACTAAAAAAAGCCTTAAAAATAAAAGCCAGAATTATTGGAATTAATAATCGTAATTTAAAAACAATGCGAGTAAATTTAAATACCACAGCCAAACTTATCAAACATATCCCTAAAAGTAAAATTGTAGTCAGTGAATCAGGGATTGGCTCTTCCGCCGATACCAAGTATTTAAAGAGACTGGGGGTCAGCGCCGTTTTGGTAGGCACCTCAATTCTAAAATCAACAAACCCTATAAAAAAGATTTTTGAATTAAAAGTTATTTAATTTTATGCAAAAAGGTTATTTTGGAAAATTTGGCGGACAATTTGTGCCGGAAACTTTAATGAAGGCGCTTTTTGAATTGGAAAGCCGGTATAAAAAATTTAGCAAGGACCCAAACCAGCAAAAACTTTTTCAGCAGCAGCTAAGAGATTTTGTGGGCAGGCCGACAGCTTTATATTTTGCAGAAAATTTAACCAAATTTTGCGGAGGGGCAAAAATTTATTTAAAGCGGGAGGATCTGGCTCACACGGGGGCGCATAAAATCAATAACGCGCTAGGACAGGCTCTGTTAGCCAAATTTATGGGCAAAACAAGGGTAATTGCCGAAACCGGCGCAGGACAGCATGGCGTGGCTACAGCCGTCGCCGCGGCTAAATTAGGCCTTAAGTGTGTAATTTTTATGGGCGAGGTAGACATGGCCAGACAACAGCCAAATGTTTTGAGAATGAGGCTTTTGGGGGCTACAGTTACCCCGGTAAGTTCGGGCAGTAAAACCTTAAAGGACGCTATTAACGAGGCCATTCGCGATTGGATTGCCAATATTAAAAGTACGCATTATCTTATGGGCTCGGTTTTGGGTCCGCATCCGTACCCAACAATGGTCAGAGATTTCCAAAAAGTTATTGGCCGGGAAGCCAGAACGCAAATATTAAACCGGGAAGGAAAATTACCGGACTATCTTATTGCTTGTGTTGGAGGGGGCAGCAACTCCATAGGACTATTTTATAATTTTTTGAAAGATAAAAATATAAAAATGATAGGCGTGGAAGCCGGAGGTTTGGGAATTAAAAGCGGCAAACACGCCGCGCGTTTTGAGGGCGGACGAGTAGGAATACTGCACGGAACCAAATCTTTTGTTTTGCAGGATAAATACGGACAAATACTTGAAACCCATAGTGTGTCAGCCGGGCTGGATTATCCAAGCATAGGACCGGAACATGCCAATTTGGAGAATCTAAAACGGGTTAACTATACGTACGCTACTGACGCGGAGGCTTTATATGGTTTTAAATTATTGTCAGAACGTGAAGGAATTATCCCGGCACTTGAATCTGCCCATGCCGTAGCCATAGCCGTTAAGCTCGCAAAAACTTTGAATAAAAACCAAATAATTATTGTAAATCTTTCAGGCAGGGGGGACAAAGATTTGGAAACAGTTTCTAAACTTTTATGACGACAAATAGAATTGTAGAAAAATTTAAAGATTTTCGTAAACAAAAGGCCCCGGCTTTTATGCCGTTTATTGTTGCAAATGATCCGAATTTTAAAACCAGTTTGCAGATTGCGCAAAGGATCAGCCAACACGGGGATTTTTTGGAGATTGGCTTTCCATATTCCGACCCGCTGGCAGATGGCCCGACCATTCAAGCGGCCGATGTGCGCGCGTTAAAAAATGGCGCGACAACAGATTCAGTTTTATTAATGATTAAGGCTTTAAGGAAAACAGTTGCTATCCCGATTACCGTCCTTGTTTATGCTAATTTAGTTCTGCAAGCCGGTATTGATGAATTTTATAAAAGAGCGGCAGATAGCGGAATAGACGGAGTATTAATTCCCGATGCGCCAATAGAAGAAATCGCGGATTTTGCTGTGGCCGCAAATAAATACGGTATCAAGCAAATTTTTCTAGTGGCCCAAACTACGGATAACCCGAGACTGAAAAAAATCCTGAAACATGCCCAAGGTTTTCTGTATTTGGTGTCTGTTTTGGGAGTTACCGGCGCCAGGCAAAAATTTGGCAACGAAACGCAAGAATTTATTCGTCGGGTAAGAAAGCAGACCAAACTGCCTTTGTGTGTTGGTTTCGGCGTTTCCACCCCCGAGCAGTGTAAGGCAATGATAAAGGCCGGGGCTGATGGAGTTATCGTCGGCAGCGCAATTGTGGATATTATTGCAAAAAATTTAGGTAAAAAAGATATGTTGGACAAGGTTTCGGATTTTGCTAAACAATTTGAAAATTAGCTTATGCCTATTAAAGTCAAAATTTGTGGGATAAAATCCAGAGAAGCCGCAAAAGCCTCTATTAAATTTGGCGCGGATTTTTTAGGCTTTAACTTTGTGCCAACTTCAAAACGCTTTGTTTCCCCGGCGTTGGCCAACAAGATAATTGCTTCCCTGCCAAGGGATAATAAAATCGTTACAGTTGGGGTTTTTATGAATCAAAGCACAAAGGAAATAAGCGACATTCTTTCCAAAGTCAAACTGGATTTGATCCAGTTCCATGGTAACGAAAGTCCAAAGTTTTGTGAAAACTTTTCCTTGCCCTACATAAAAGCTTTTGGCCTGGGGAAAAATGCGTCTGTCAAGAAATTAACCCAGCAAATATCAAAATACAAAGCTAAATATTTTTTGTTAGATAGGCCAAAACAAGGTAAAGGCCAAGCCATTGATTTAAAAAAAGTTGGATATTTAGCCAAGCAGTTTCCAATTATTTTGGCTGGCGCTTTAATGCCGGAAAATGTTCAATCTTCAATAACTCAAGCTGGAAAAATTGTTGGGGTTGATGTTGCCGGAGGAGTTGAGATAAACGGGGGCAAAAACTTGGATAAAATCAGAGCATTTATTTTTGCAGCAAAGAAATTCAATAAATCCAGAGGTCATTAATTACTTATTTTTTTAGCTATTATGCGAGCCATAATCAACAAAATTCATAAGTTAAACGGTATAGTGGTGGTGCCAGGTTCTAAATCGCAAACCATTAGGGGTTTGATTTTGGCATTGCTTGCAAAAGGACAGTCTAGCATTGAAAACTTTTTGGACTGTGAGGACACTAAAACTACCCTAAAAGTCTGTAAACTTTTAGGGGCCAATGGTAAGCTAACAACAACTAAAATTATTATTCAAAGCAAAGGTCTACCGCTTAGGTCTATAATTAATAAAGTTAACACCGGCAATTCCGGGATTACAACGAGGTTTATTTTACCGGTTTTGGGTTTAAGAAAAAATTTTAATGACCCAATTGTCTTTGATTGTAAAAAACAAATGCGCCAAAGACCCATAGCATCATTAGTCAATGTGTTAAACTCTCTTGGCATGCGGATTAGTTATATGGGGAAAAAAGACAATTGCCCTTTACTGGTGCGGGGAAGATTATTGGGTGGCAAAGCTGAGGTTGCTGGCAACACTTCGCAATATCTCTCCGCACTTCTGCTTTCCTTGCCGCTGGCGCCGAAGAACAGCGAAATAAGAGTAAAGAATTTGCGCGAGCGACCTTATGTTAATATGACCCTAAAATGGTTAAAAGATTTAAATATAAAGTATTCGGTAAAACGTATAAAAAACGTAGATATCTACACAATTAAAGGCGGCCAAAATTATAAACCGTTTAAAAAAGTTATTCCAGGTGATTTTTCTTCCGCCTCCTGTCTGCTAGCGGCCGCTTGTTTAATACCGGGTACGGTAGTTCTAAAAGGACTGGATGTTAATGATGCCCAGGGTGATAAAAAACTCCTTGAAATCTTAAAAAAAATGGGTGCGGAATTAAAAATATCAAAAAACCAAATTTTAGTTAAAGGAGGGCACAAGTTAAAGTCTTTGGACATTAATGCCAGTGATATACCGGATCTGTTGCCGGCTTTGGCAGTAATTGGCACCAAAGCGGAAGGAAAAACAAAAATTTATAATGTGCCGCAAGCCAGGATTAAAGAGACTGACAGAATAAAATCTATGTTAGAAGGTTTAAGAAGAATGAAAGCTAAAACCATAGAGCATAAAGATGGACTCACTATCTATTCAGGGAAATTAAACGGAGCGGTGGTTAAGGGGTTTAAAGACCATCGAACCGTAATGGCTATGTCAGTTGCGGCAATGCTGGCGGAAGGCAGAACAGTTATCACGAATGCTGAATCGATAAATAAAACCTTTCCGCAATTTTACGCAATTTTGAAAACTTTGGGAGCTGATATTAAGTTAACCATATGACCAAACATATTATTTTAATTGGGTTTAAATGTGTCGGCAAATCTGTAATCGGCAAAGAGCTGGCCAGGCAAATAGAGTGTGGCTTTATTGATCTTGATGAGGAAATAGAAAAAGCTTATTTTGAGCAACACAATAAAAATTTGACTTGTCGGCAGATTATGTTGAGCGAAGGTCAGGATGCCTTTAGGAAATTGGAACATGAGGCTTTGGTAAAAGTATTAAAATTGCCCGTCTTTGGAGTTATATCCATGGGAGGCGGCGCCGCGATGTACGAACCAAGCCATGAATTAATTGCCGCCCATACGGTCATAGAGATTACTGCGCCCAAAAATATTGTTTTTGAAAGAATTATGGTTAGAGGCAGGCCGGCGTTTTTTTCACCTGACGAACACCCCCTTGAGTCTTTTAACCGTATTTGGCAGGAACGGGCGCCGGTTTACAGCCGGTTGGCAAAATATAAAATTAATAACTCGGGCAGTTTGCAGCAGGCAGTAGACGAAATTAAATCCATAATTAACCAATAAGTCTAACCAATCAATTATGAATATAAAAATGTCCGCCAAAGGCGGAGCCGCCTTTGGCGGAAAAACTTTACTTTTAATTCATGGCTCTAATCTAAATTTTTTAGGCAAAAGAGAGGAAAAACATTACGGGGCGTTGACTCTTAAACAGATTGAAAATTTAGTCGGGAGAGAAGCCGGAAAATACGGTTTTAGGATTAAATCCTTCCAATCAAATCATGAGGGGGCTTTAATTGATTTTTTACAAAAGCATGCTGTTTCATCTAGCGGAATTATTATAAATCCCGGAGCGCTGGCACACTATTCCTATTCTTTGTATGACGCATTAGTTGACGCGAATATCCCTGCCGTAGAAGTCCACCTCTCAAAAATTAAAAGCCGGGAAGTTTGGCGTCGTAAATCAGTGACCGCACCGGCATGCGTTTCCGTAATCTCAGGCAAAAAAGAAAAAGGTTATGTTGAGGCAGTAAAAAAATTATCCAAGCCTATCAACCCATGAAAAATTTTAGCAGAACACAACTTAATTTTGTAATAGGCTTTCCCCTAATTCACAGTCAGAGCCCGTTTCTGCATAATGCCCTCTATAAAAAAGTTGGGATAAACGCGTTTATGCTGCCGGTTAGCAATAAGCGCCTGGTGCCGTTAATTTCTGCTATTCGGGTTTTAGGAATACGGCTTACTGCAGTTACCATGCCTTTTAAGCAAACAATTATTCCATATTTAGACAAAGTTGATCCGAAAGCCATGGCGATTAAAGCTGTAAATACAGTCATTAATAAAAATGGAAAACTTTTTGGATTTAATACGGACATAGACGGTATAATTTTTGCCTTGCAAAACCAAAAGATTTCCGATAAAACCGTTTTAATTATTGGAGCTGGCGGCGCGGCTAGGGCTGCGGCTTATTATGTTAAAAACAAAAAAGGGAAAATTTTGTATTTGAATCGTACCAAAAATAAAGCCTTACTTCTGCAAAAAGCTTTTGGCGGGAAGGTTGTTGGTTTAAAAGATTTGTATCAAAAAAATATTGATATTTTAATTAACGCAACGCCAATTGGAGCGTATCCTAAGACTAAAGCTTTGCCCGTGCCCAAAGAGGTGGTTAAAAAATGTGAGTGTGTCTTTGATATCGTTTATAACCCCCTTCAGACTTCGTTAATAAAATTAGCTCATAATGAAAGAATAAAAACCATTTCCGGGATTGAAATGTTTATAGGTCAGGCGCTTAAGCAAATAGAGTTGTTCTCGGGCAAAAAAATAGCCAAATCCCAAACAGAAAACTTTTCAAGAAATTTATTGGTTAAACATATAGGAAATATATGAACTTTACTATTATAAAAAAACTTCCTTCGACCGAGGAAATAATACAAGCATTCCCACTTTCTGAAACCGCACAAGAAAAAGTTATGCTCGACACCAAAGAGGTGAAGGATATTTTGGCAGGCAAGGATAAACGAAAGTTGGTCATTGTGGGTCCGTGTAGCGCTTGGCCTAAGACCGCAGTATTGGATTATGCCCAAAGGCTTGCTATATTGAATCAGAAAGTTAAAGATAAAATGAAATTAGTTATGCGCGTTTACATTCAAAAACCGCGAACTACTAAAGGATGGCTTGGGCCGGTAAACCAGCCCGATCCTTTTGAAGACGCGGATATAGCCGAAGGGGTTAAATACACACGCGAGATGATGGTAAAAATTGTGGAAATGGGTTTACCAATAGCCGATGAGGCTCTATTCACCCACAACGCTATAAGTTTTTTGGAATTGCTTTCCTGGGTCGCGATAGGGGCAAGAAGCGGCGAAGATCAGGAACACAGGATTTTTGCTTCGGCCATAGACTGCGCTGTTGGTATAAAGAACCCAACCCACGGCTCGCTTGAAGTTGCCGTCAACAGCGTTGTGGCGGCGCAATTCCCTCACGTTGCGGTTTTTGACGGCAATGAGGTTCAGACCCACGGTAACCCTTACGCTCATCTGGTTTTGCGCGGCGGCAACGGTTTTCCAAACTATTCCAACGGTCATCTTAAAGAAGCCCTGCTTTATATGAACAAACATAGGATTAAAAACCCCTCTGTTATTGTAGATTGCAGTCATGATAATTGTTTGGTTGACGGCAAAAAAAATGCTTCCAGACAAACTGAAATTGCCGAAGAGGTTTTAAAAAACATTTCCAAGGAACCAGCGCTTAAAGTCTTAGTCAAAGGTTTTATGCTGGAAAGTTTTATAAAGCAAGGCGCTCAAAAGCTTGACTTAAAAAATCGGGACTTATTGGATATGGAAGGTCTTTCCATTACAGATTCGTGCTTGGGTTGGGAAGAAACCGAAAGTTTGCTTTTAAGACTTGCTCAAGAATTAAAATAGCCTTAATCTATAGATATGACAATTAAAGTGAGTCTCCAAAAAATTATTGATGAGTCTTACGAGGTCATTATTGGCCAAGACCACATAAAACAGTTGACCAAGCATTTGCATGTGCTTGGAGTTTTTGGAAGTTACGTGATTATTACAGACAACAGAGTAAAAAATTTATTCGGCAATAAACTGAAGAGTATTCTTGCTAAACATAACGCGAGAACTTTTCTTTTAAGCTTTCCGGCGGGAGAGACGTCAAAGACGCAAAAAATCAAAACTTTTTTGGAAGAACAAATGCTTAAAAATAATTGCGGACGCGATACGTTAATTATCGCCTTAGGCGGCGGAGTTGTTGGCGATATGGCCGGTTTTGTGGCCGCGACCTATATGAGAGGCATCCCTTATGTTCAAGTCCCGACAACGCTTTTGGCCATGGTTGACAGCAGCCTGGGAGGCAAAACCGGAATTGATACCGCACAAGGGAAAAACATGATCGGGGCATTTTGGCAACCAAAAAAAATATTTATTGATTTGGATTTTATAAAAAATCTTCCGCTTGAACAAATTTTAAACGGATATTTTGAAATTGTGAAAATGAGTATTACTTCCAATAAAAAGTTATTTTATTTTGCCGAAAAAAATTTGAGAGCGGTTCAAGCCAAAAATGTGGCGGTTTTGAAGCATCTAATTATTGAGGGCTTAAAAATTAAAGCACGAATTGTTGAAAAAGATGAAAAAGAAAACGATGACAGAATGATTTTAAACTTTGGACATACTATTGGACATACTTTAGAAAAGTTAAGTAATTATCAATTAATGCACGGCTACGCTGTTGGACTGGGAATTATTGCGGAAGCAAAAATAAGCCAGCTTGAAGGTTTTTTGCCCAAAGCATCTTATGACAGGATTGAATTGTTGCTGGTGAAATCGGGAATAGATAAATCGATTTTAGGTAAGTGGAAGCCAAAGAAAATTATTGCCTCTGCGAGAAAAGATAAAAAAACCAAAGGGGGCAGATTAAGAGTGGTTTTAATAAAAGATATTGGTCAACTTCATAAAAAAGAAAATCTTTCTGCCAGTTTTATCAGCGATGAAATGATTAAAAGAGCATTAACCTTAGTCTAATTATATGCCAGGAAATTCATTTGGACAAATTTTTAAAATAACAACTTTTGGAGAATCTCACGGCGGCGCTGTGGGAGCGGTGGTTGACGGCTGCCCGCCGGGATTGGAAATTTCGGAAGCTGAAATTCAACAAGACTTGGATCGTAGAAAACCGGGCCAAAGCAAAATTACCAGCCCCCGCAAAGAGCAGGACAAGATTCATATTCTATCCGGCGTCTTTGAAGGCAAAACTACTGGTACGCCAATTTTGCTTTTGGCTTATAACCAGGACGCAAAACCTGAAGATTACGAACATCTAAAAAATCTTTTCCGTCCTTCTCATGCTGATTATAGCTACTTTTTAAAATACGGCGCGCGCGATTTCCGCGGTAGCGGCAGAGCTTCGGCTCGCGAAACTTTGGCGCGAGTAGCTGCCGGAGCGTTAGCTAAAAAGTATTTAAAGCAACAATGCGGGTTGGAAGTTTTAAGTTATGTGGAGCAAGTGGGCGAAATTCGTACAAATATACTCGCGGAGCAAGTAACGTTTAATAGTATTGAAGCCAACATCATCCGTTGTCCCGACCAGGAAACGGCAAAAAAAATGATTGAGTTAGTAGAAGAAATAAAAAGCCAAGGCGACTCTATTGGCGGTGTTATTAAATGTGTAATAAAAAATATGCCTGTTGGTTTAGGAGAACCTGTCTTTGATAAATTGCCAGCAGACTTAGGCAAGGCCATGCTTTCTATAAACGCTGTAAAGGGTTTTGAAATCGGATCGGGTTTCGAAGGGGTAAAAATGAAAGGCAGCCAGCATAACGATGAATTTTATATTAATGCTGACGGCAAGCCCAGAACAAAAACCAACAACGCCGGTGGGACTTTAGGCGGTATTTCCACCGGTGAGAATATTTATTTTCGTGTGGCTTTTAAACCCGTGGCCACCATTAGCAAAAAACAAAACACTGTCAACTTACAAAATGAATCCGTCGTTTTGGAAGCTGCCGGCCGGCACGACCCTTGTGTTTTGCCGCGGGCGGTGCCGATTGTTGATGCTATGGCTTATTTGGTAATTATGGACCACTATTTAAGAAATAAGTTGCAAAATAGTTAAGGAAAGAAAATATTTATTCAAATATAAAACGGCTGGGAGAAAGTTCTCCCAGCCGATGCTATTTGCCATACGGCGTAGTTGGGTTCTTACCGCTGAGTTCAAAAAAAGTGGCATTTTTGAATTGCCAGTTGCCAGCAAAGGCTCTCCGCCACCCCATGTTGTAATAGGCGGCGCGAAGCATCATGCCGGTGTGCCCGTGAGTCACGAGCAAGAGTGTTTGGCTGGGATGGTCTTGCTTAAGTTTTCTAAGTGTCTTCTTGGCGCGGCAGTAGAGCGCAGGCAAAGTTTCGGCCCCCGGTGCCGTTTCTATTATCCGGATGCCATTGGGGCAACAAAACATCTTTAATGACATGGCATAAATATCCTTGTGATACTTTCCTGTCAGTAAGCCACACTCGCGCTCTTTGAGACCGCTATACAATTTTAGTTGTCCAGCGGGAATACCGATTTTTTCCATAGCAAGCTTGGCCGTCGCTTTGGCCCGCTTTTGGGGAGAAGCACAAACTACTGTAATACCTTTCCCTTTAAGCCGAATTCCAGCCTTGCTGGCTTGCCGTTTGCCTAGCGGGGTTAGTGGCATATCTCGCGTTCCATTCAAGATGCCATGAACATTATCTCTATCCTGTCCATGCCTGAGGACAAAAATCCGCTGCTTCATCTGTTATGCCTCCTTGGCATTGTAATAGCATTATAAAGGAGAGCTAAAATAAGTCAACGAAGAAAAGTATAACGACAAAAAACAAAAACTCCTTGGCTAACTGGCAAGGAGACGATTCGGGAGAATCATCTAGTTGTACTAAATAGCAAAAGGAGTGATAAAAATCAAGAGAGCTGGCGGCTCCAGTCGGGGTCGAACCGACAGTCCCGGTTTTGGAGACCGGTGGTTTACCATTAACCAATGGAGCCGCTTTCAATTGATTTTTATTGTTAATAAACAATATATTATAAAAAGTGTTTTGTCAAGGCTAAAATTTTAAAATTTTAAAATTTTGGCTTTATCCTTGACTTTTATTTTGGAAGCGTGTTAAATAAGCTTACAAGAAACAGCTCTATTTTGAGAAAGAAAAAGCTGGTTTCCGTACATTCCAACTTCCCAGGAGGATTAAGTAAGTTATGAGTGATAAGACAATTGTACTTTCGGGCATTCGCGCCACTGGCCGGATGCATCTCGGCAATTACATCGGCGCTTTACGCCACCAAGTGGCGCTGACACAAGACCCTGGCAACGACTGTTACTACTTCGTTGCCGACCTGCACACGCTGACCACCGGTTTCGAACCGAATGATCTGCGTCGCAACCGCGAAGAGCTCGTGCTGGATTTTCTTGGTGCCGGCCTGGACCCCGACAAGGCGACTCTTTACTCCCAAACCAGCGTGCCGGAAATTTCGGAACTCGCTTGGCTACTTTCGTGCCTTACTCAGATGAAAGATCTGGAAGG
This sequence comes from uncultured Candidatus Saccharibacteria bacterium, assembly GCA_964363335.1. Lineage (GTDB taxonomy): Bacteria > Patescibacteriota > Doudnabacteria > UBA920 > UBA920 > PALSA-1336. Next base: position 3,361 of record CAYIHW010000015.1, on the reverse strand, counting down.
TATGTCTCACTGGGAGGAAAAGAAAATGCGTCTGACAGAAGAGGGTAAACCAATTACGGCCGGTCTGTTTACTTATCCGGTACTGATGGCGGCCGACATCCTTGGTCCAAAAGGTGAGGTTATACCTGTGGGCGACGACCAACGGCAACACGTTGAATTTGCGCGTGAACTGGCGCGTTATTTCAACCGGCGGTTTGGTAAAACTTTCCCCGAACCTAAAGCATTGGTTCAGGGCGGTGGCCGCGTGCCTGGCCTTCAGGCCAGTGGCAAGATGGGGAAAAGCGAAGCTGAAAGCGGCACCATCTATCTTACCGAGTCCACTACGAACGCTTGGAATAAAGTTCGCGTTGCAACAACCGACCCTCAGCGAACCTACCGCCACATTCCTGGCAATCCGGCCGTATGCAACATCTATACCTTGCACACCATTATGAGCACAGCGGAACAAATTGGCTGGGCTAACGATGGCTGCCGCAAGGCGGGCATTGGCTGCATCGATTGCAAGAAAGCGTTGTTTCCACACATTAGCGCCATCCTCGAACAAGTTCAGGAGCGGCGGGCCCAATTCGCGGCCAAAGGACCCAACTTCGTGCGGGAACTCCTGCGCGAAAATGGCAAACGGGCACGTGTCCGATTTGCCGAAACCTTGGCGGAAGTACAAGAAAAGATGGGGATTGTTCCCTATTGAGGTGAAGAACGTGGAAGACAAAAGTTGGTTGTGGCGATGGCCCGAAAAGGGCCAGCATCCAAATGCGCTTGTGAAAGAAGCGCGTAGCCGTATTCAATCTCCATACGAGTCGACGCCGCCCCCGTTTTGCTATCCGGGGACGCCGTTAACTCTGCCCGAAGAGCTGTTAGCTCTGGCGGCCGAGTTGTTGAATAAACAGCTCAATTGCATTGGTTGTCATACCGAAGCCGGGGAACATGAGGGAGGCTTCGCGTCTACACAGACCATAGAAGCCCAAGCAATTAACATGATCGCTGGCGAGCTTGGCGGAAGTCCTGAAACCGTAGACGGTTTTTTTTGCACCGGCGGCACCGGCGGCAATTTGCAAGGTCTGTGGCTCGGCCGTGAGTGGCTGAGACACGAAATTACATTGCCCGAAAAAGCCGAACAGTTTGGCTTTAACAAAAGTGGTGTCGTGGTGTTTGCAACCCCACTGACGCATTATTCGGTATTCAAAGCGGCGTCGATTTTGGACATCGCCAACCTGGAACCGAAGGAATGCCAGCGCTGCGGTATGCTACATTTTTCTTCTCACGCTACCGGGCATGGCGGGGTTGTTATACCGCTGGGGATCAACGAGCAAGGGGAAATGTCAATGGAGCAACTCCGAAGCCATTTCGCGCAAATGCGCAACCTTGGCTACCGACGATTCATGGTCGTACCAACGCTTGGCACTACGGGCATGGGCTCCATCGATCCCATCGCCAAAATCGCTGCATTCGCTTCGGAAGTCAACAAAGGTGAAAGTCGCATGTATGTCCATGTAGACGCGGCCTTTGGCGGCTTTACGGTTCCTTTCGCCAACCCGGACTTTCCTGCGGCTTTCCAGAACGTCGGCGTGCAGTCGGCATCCTTGGACGGGCACAAAATGGGTCAGCTTCCGTATCCAAGCGGCGTGTTTCTGTGTCGCAAAGGACTGCTTAAACATGTTAGCCGACCGGTCAATTACATCCGTGGCCACATGGATGAAACACTGGAAGGCTCGCGAACGGCCATTGCGGGAATTCTGGCTTGGTCTCAATGCCACATCCTCGGTCGTGAGGGTCAAATGGCCTATGTCGGGCAATGCTTGCAACAACGCGACGAACTGGTCAAGCTGATCTTAGATAGATTTCCCCAGGCGAACAACCTCTCGGGCGCTTCTCCGGTCAAGCTTCTGCCATTCTCGCCTTATGTTAATATTCTCCCGCTGGAGGTCGCCGTCGATTTATCTCAACAAGAGGCTGTAAAAGCTTACGAATTGAGAATCGACCTCGTGCCATCCAATCCGAAAGACCCTTTTAGTTGCCCGCGTAAGATCTCTAAGATCTGCGTGATGCCGCATACGTTTGACTTCTTGCAACGATTTGTCGCCGACCTGGCAATTGCTGCCGCTCAATAACAATTTCAACCAACCGGTGGGACGCTCTTTTGTGCCCACCGGTTTTTTCGTAAAAATTTTGGTATATTTTGAGACCGTTAAATCTTTACAAAATCAAACACGGGCGTTGGTGGGCGCCCGTGTTCAGAGTAACGTGTTCCGTTGGGTCAGTTGTTGGTGGGGAGGGTAACCGAGTACGGCATTAATCCGCATTCCAGTTCGGCTAGAGCACAGCGGTAACCGGCGATTTTGGCCGTCAAAATTTCCGGAAGTTCGGCCTCGGTCGGATGTAACAAGCGCTGTTCGACGCAATCGATTGAAGCAGCCAGTTCTTGCTTGGCCAACTCCATGCGGTCTTCGTGCAGAGTCACGGCTTGACTTGCGATCTTTCTCCGATTGAGTCTGACGGCTTCCCGCGGAGAGAGATTGCGGAGCTTGAGGCCCCTCGTAAACATGAGTTCGTGAACTCGGGCTATTGAGGTAGCTATTTCCTCGTTTCTGTTTGCGATTCCGACCATCAGGTCGGCCGCTATTTCTTGGCCTTCGAGGACAGCGTCCGCAAAGGCCAGCACTGTCGCAGTGTTTATTGCCAGCGTTGCCATCGCACAACTCCTTTGGTTGAAAGCGGCCGTCTGGCCGCATCTGAATTCCTTTGGAACTTCATATGTTCCTCCATGACGAAATATTAAAGAAATTCAGGCATATTGTCAATAACTTGACAGTTTCCGCTTTGAAGATGGGACTTCCGGAAGCACAATCGCGCTCAAGTCAAATAGGGGCCGGATATCTCCGACCCCTATTGGTATATTCAAAATCGTGTTTTTAGCCTTGATTTTTTGCCAGGTCAACCAGAGTTGTTTCTTTAAGGTCGTTATTTATGGGAACCGTAAAAGCAAAAGTGGAACTGTAGGCTTAGGTAATAGACTTGTCCTGCGTGATTTTGTGCTATAATACAGTCATCAATGATAGATAATAAAGGTTCCTCGGAGTAGAACCCCGAGGTATTAACACCAAGGATCTAACTGTATTTCGTAGCAGAGCTACGAGGTATTGAACCTGTATTAGCTCCTCGGCTCGCTTAGGCCATAAATGGCCGGGCTCGCTATACGTCGCTAATAAACTTATGAATATTGAAGAAATTCGTAACAAAATAACACCAATTTTGCGCGCCAATAATATTGAATACGCCGCGGTTTTTGGCAGTGTGGCCAGGGGAGAGGACAGGCCGAACAGTGACGTGGACGTGCTGGTTAGAGTTAAACGGCCGTACGGGC
>CAYIHW010000014.1:0-18794 GCA_964363335.1 uncultured Candidatus Saccharibacteria bacterium | reverse complement strand
CAGGGTGGCATTTCCAGCGTGGTCATACCTGATCCCATCCCGAACTCAGTAGTAAAACACGCTTGGGCCAATGATAGTCCTACGCATGTAGGTGCAAAAGTAGGTGGCTGCCCGCTAATAAATACCTCTCCATATTTGGAGGGGTTTTTATTTGCTTTTTTTGCGTAGCTGTGCTATAATATATATAATAAAGTTTTCAAAAAGAAACAAAAACATAACTAAATATTAATGAATTATAAACTGCTTATCGCAGTGGGATTTTTTGTCCTAGGACTAACCCTAACTGCTTATCAAACCGCCTCTACCGTAGCTTACTTGGATGCTAATACGGTACAGTTTTTAAATAATCATAATACCAATGGGAAGGTTTTGGGCGCGAGTACTAATGGTCTTGTTGGCTACTGGAATTTTGACGAGGGTAGTGGAATTATTGCTCATGACATAAGTGGAAATGGAAATAATGGTACTATCACTGGAGCTGCTTGGACAGTAGGAAAAGTAGGCAGTGGGGCATTACAGTTTGATGGAAATAATAATGTTGTTACAGTGCCTTCCAGTAATAGTTTAAATACAGCCACCCCATTTAGCATCACGGTTTGGGTGAAACTAAATTTTTCGGGTACGGGTAGCCAATTACTGGTCGGCCGTAAAGATTACGATAGGGGGATTATTGTTAATCCCGGTTATGGGGGGTATATTTATGCTTTATTTGGCAACAATTCTTTTACCGGCGCCGGGGTGTTATCGGCCGGGGTTTGGCACAACATTGCGTATGTGGGAACAATAAACGGACAAAGTGTTTATGTGGATGGAAAATTGGTGTTCACTGACGCTTTTACCGGGGCAACTTTTGTTAATGCTAACGATATTGTTTTTGGAAGCCCGGTAATTAACAGCTATACACTCAATGGATTTCTTGATGAGGTTAGAATATACAGTAGGGCGCTTTCTACCCAAGAAGTGTTGGATATTTACAATGATAACGGCGCAATCATTTCTCCTCCCACCGATACAGCCCCGCCAGTAATTTCCGGTATTGCAAGTTCTGGTTTGACCGCTTCATCGGCAGTTATTTCCTGGGCTACCAACGAGCCGGCAGATGGTCAGGTGGAATATGGAGCGAGTACTTCCTATGGAAGTACTGACATTCTTAAGTCAGCTTTAATTACATCACATTCAATTTCTTTGTCTTCGCTTACTCCAAGTACTGCATATCATTACCGAGTTAAATCTCGAGACGCGGCTGGAAATCTGAGCATAAGTAATGATCAGATTTTTACAACAACCGCTGGTATTATACCGCCACAACCCAGTCTAACAGGGAATGGAATTATTATTGAGAATAAATCCGGTAATAGCCAGACAAATTATCCGGTCCAAATTGGTAGACCATTTATGCCCGGGGAAATAATGAACTACCCACAAGTGGTGTTGGGTGGTGTGCCTATTTTTACCCAAGCTGATGTGAAAAATCGTTACCCCGATGGCAGTGTTAAGTTTGCGATTTTGTCATTTTTTGTTCCTTCATTGCCAAGTGCGGGGCAAGTATCCGCAGTTTTCCAAAATCAAACTTCCGGCAATAATACTCCTCTTTCTAAAACCGAAATGTTAGATAGTAAATACGATTTTAATGCCCAGATGCTTTTAACCAACGGAACAACACTTACTGCTGATGCCAGAACCATGTTGAGTAACGGGGATTATACTGTGTGGGCCTCTGGCCCTGTTGCTACCACTATTATTCTAGCCGATCACACTAACACCCAAACTTGTAATGGTTATGCCTGTTCCAGATACGATATCGGTTTTAATTCCAATAAACCATTCCGCCCTATTTTTCAAGCCACTTTTTGGCCAACCATTAACAAAGTTAATGTGAGGTTTATTGGGGAGGTTGCTGAGACGGAACAATTAGAAGATTTGCCTTTGACCTCCCTTATTTTAAAAACAGGGCAAACTAATTCAAATATTAATTATACTAAATCGTCTTTTACTATGTATGCCGCCAGTAGATGGACTAAAAAATATTGGATTGGCACCGATCTCCCTGATGTTGCGATTAATCATAACTTAAGCTATTTAACTCAAACGAAGTTTATACCAAATTATGATACTACTAAGAGTATTTCAGAATCAGTTTTGGCTTCGCAGTACAGTAAATGGAGCTCGACGGCTAAAGATTTATATGACGCGGGGGAATGGACCAAGGCCATGGGGACTACAGGCGGTAGGCCGGACATAGGTCCGTATCCACAATGGACAGTGAATTGGATGTATACGGGGGACAAAAGAATGCAGGATAGGGCTTTTGGTAATGCGGATTTAGCGGCGGCTTGGCCCGTGCATTTACGGGAAGGTAAAAGCGGTAAATATTTAGACCGTTCAAAAACGGTGTCTGGGTTAGGCAGAGTACTCTCTATTAGCTCTCGCCCAACCATTGCTTTGGCCGCTGGTTATAATTATTCTTATACCAACCTGCAAGATCGCGTGGTTCCCGTAGGTTCCGTAACAAATGGAGGCTGGTGGCCCGATCTTGCGCATCAACCCGATCCATTTTCTCCTCAATATATTTTAAGCGGCGACTTTTTCTATTTGGAAGAATCGGAATTTTGGGCTTCCTGGTTTGCGGCTACCCCAAATGGAGCCGCCACGGCGTATTCTTATGGTCGAGGACCAACTGGGTCTGAAGGTGGAATTTGCGGATATGCTATAGGCAACTGCCAAGTACGCGGGCAGGCTTGGGGGCTTAGGGGCCGCGCTCAGACCGCATTTATTATTCCGGATAATTTTCCGGAGAAAAATTATTTTGAAAATTTAATAAATGATACCATCGCGATATGGGAAGGAATGAGGAATATTACAGGCACACAGTTTCAGGGAAATGCTAATTGGAACTGGGGGAAAACCGTTGGAGCTAAAGGTTTTGGCAGTTTGGGACCGCCCACGCTGCATCAATGGGAAGCGGGCAGTCCCGCATTTGTGCAGGCCGAATTAAACCCGGCCGTGGTATCTAGCGCGACTTCTCCTTGGGAGCAAGATTATTTAATTTATGCTTTTGGACGGGCCAGGGAATTAGGTTATTCCACAGAGGCTTTACTTAGTTGGTTGGGGGAAAATTTAATTGGCCAAGTTAATAATCCGGGCTATAATCCATATTTAGCGGGTGCTTATAGATTGCCAACAATCGCAACTAGTGATAATAAATATTTTCCAACTTGGTCAGCGGCAAAGAGTTCATTTTTTCCTGAGTATCAAAATATTACAGTGTTTCCCGCCCTCTCTTATTTTCCAAATTGCGCGGATTGCTACCCTTATATTGCTTTATCCGCAATGTCTATGGTGGCAGATCAGCCCGGCGGGGGAGCCGCTTGGAGCTGGATTTCCAATATGACTTTATCGCAACCGGCCTTAAATAATTATCCAAGTTGGGCTATTCTACCGCGTTCCATAAATGCAGTAGTTCCGGTTGACACCACAGCTCCAACCATCCCCACTAACCTCTCCGCCACTTCCACTTCCGCTTCTCAAATTAATCTAACATGGACAGCTTCCACGGACAATGTGGCAGTAGCCGGTTACAAGATATTTAAAGGGGGAGTACAAATTGGAACAGCGGCTATAAACTCATATTTCAGTACCGGCCTTTCGGCTTCCACACCATATACTTATACTGTTTCTTCTTATGATGGTGCCGGAAATAATTCATCACAATCGATGCCGGTAAGTGCTGCAACCCAAGTCCCAGAAGTTGTGCTTCCAGTAATATCAAACCTGCTCGGTTCAAATACTACGGCAACCACAACAAAAATATCTTGGAATACTAATGTGCCAACAGACGGCCAAATATCGTATGGTTTAACTACGAGCTATGGTTCCCAATCAGTAATAGTAGACAATGCAACTAAAACCACTCTACATACCGTTACTCTAACATCTATTTCTCCTGCTACAACATATCATTTTAGAGTAACTTCTGTAGACTCTAAAGGCAACAAGACAGTTTCCCCGGACTTTACTTTTACCACTTTATCTACCGCGCCTTTACTAAGCGCTCCGATAATTTCTGCTTTTACATCCTCACCAACAATCATTACACAGGGCAGTCCAATTGTTCTTTTCTTTTCTGTAACAGATAATCCTACGACGCTTAGCATTGATAATGGTATTGGATCTGTTTTAGGCCAGTCTTTCAAAACCGTATCTCCTACAGTAACCACTATCTATACTTTAACCGCGACTAACAGCGCGGGCACCGCCACAGCTCAAGTGAGGGTTATTGTAAACCCGATTGGAGTTTCTCCTCCTTCCCCTGCTACCGCCACAGCCCCATCCATTACTTCCTTTACTGCCAGCCCCGCTTCCATAACAGTGGGACAAACAGCCATGCTGGCTTGGGTTGTAATTGGCACATCAACCCCGGTGGTCAGTATTAATATCGGGTTGGGAACTCAAGCCGGTAAAAGTATTGCGGTATCTCCTACAATTACCACAATCTATACTTTAACTGCCACAAATAGCGCAGGCTCTGCCACAGCTCAAGTGAGGGTTGTTGTAAACCCTCAGACAACTGCAACACCGGGCGGCACAGGTAATTTACCTGGTAACGTAATAAATACCAATCTAAATAATATTGTTGTCTATATCCCTCCTGCTCCTGTCGTCACGCCAGTAAATTTCCCAATTATTAATCGTCTTAAATTAATTAATCATCAAGGCACTTACTATTTTATACAGAATGGACAAAGATACGGCATTACCAATCCGGGTATCCTTAATTCTTATGGTTTTACCTTTTCCAACGCCAAAACCTCAACTGAGGAAGAGTCTGGTTTACCGGTATCCGGTTTGCTGTCTCCGGAAGAAGGGTCTTTGGTTAAGACTGCTCAAAACCCGACAGTCTACCTTATCTCCAACGGGCAAAAGCACGGGTTTACTTCAGTAAAAGTTTTTACCGGACTTGGTCACAAATTTAGTTCCGTACTTACGGTTACGGCGCCTGAATTAGATGTTGTTCCTCAAGGAGATATTATTTCTAATGCTAATGCTAGGCACCCAAAGGGTGTAAATATTGTTTCAAAAGGCACTATCTATTTTGTTGGGCAGGATACAATTTATCCGTATCCTTCAATACAAGTATATAATTCTTGGAATATTAAAAACGATTTTACAAATGTAGTTCCAGCCAACTCAGCAGACCTTTATTTGCCGGTGGGTGGGGCAGTTGAAGAAAGATTGTTTGAGTAAAAAATTTAAACCAAAATGAGCCCCCATTCGAGGGCTTGTTTTTCATGGTATAATTAGCACATTATGATACTAAGTATATTTTTAGGTTTAATGCTGGTTCTGGCTTGGTCTTTGCTGTTTATCATCTTCAGCGAGTTTGTGGCGTTTTTACGGACTAGGGTGCCGTTTGTTCCTACCCATGCCGGTGATGTAAAATTTATCGTGGAGAAGTTAAAACTTTCCCCGACCGATGTATTTTATGATCTTGGTAGTGGTAACGGTAAAGTTGTATTTTTGGTGGAAAAACTTTCTGGCGCAAAAACTGTCGGTTTTGAATTGGGATGGTGGACAATTTTATTTGCAAAGATAAAAAGATGGTGGTTGCAGTTCTCCTCCCTTCCTGAGGGGAGGGCTAGGGAGAGGTTGCAGTTTAAGAATCAGGATTTTTTTCAAGCCAATTGGTCCGGCGCCAATATTATCTATTGTTATTTATATCCGCCGTTAATGGGGAGAATAGAAGAGAAATTTTTGGCTGAGCTTAAGCCCGGCAGTATTGCCATAGTGCGGGATTTCCCCTTCCCCACAATGGCTTACGCGGAAAAGTATTACTTACCGAAAGATCATGAAATATATGTGTATCGGATATAATTTGTAGAAAAAATATCCACAGTTTATATTAAAACAACCTTTATTTAAAGGTTATTTTTTATTTTCTTTGATTTTGTAGGAAAATAATTGACAAATATGTAATTTATCTATAAAATGAATTAAGCTAGACTTTTATCCCCTCATCCGCCCTTTTAGGCACCTTCTCCCTAAGGGAGAAGGTAATAATGAAGAATCTATGGAAATTCAGGTTATTTTAAAACATTTTGGCCTATCGGAAAAAGAAATTGCCGTGTATTTGGCGTTGGTAGATTTAGGGCCGTCGCCGGTCAGGGTAATAGCCACCAAAGCTAAAGTCAACCGCGGCACTTCCTACGATATTTTAAAAGACCTAATTGTTTTAGGTTTAGTGTCTTATTACAACAAAGAAACTAAGCAGTATTTTGCGGCCGAACCGCCGGAAAGCTTGCTCTCCGCGCTCAACAAAAAGCAAGAAGATTTAAGCGAGCTAAAAAAAGATATTGAAGCGGGGTTGCCTTTTTTAAAAACTTTATTTGAGAAACAAGGCGGGAAGCCAACCGTTAAGTTGTACGAAGGAGTAAAAGGCATCCGGCATATATTAGAAGATATTTTAGATAGCGTGCCAAAGAGCGGTACCTATTTTGTTTATTCTTCCACCAGTTTGCGGAAGAATGTTTATTTAGCTATGAAAGATTTTAGCAGTCGTCGGGTTAAGAAAAAAATTAGAGTACAGACCATTGCTTTAGGCGAAGGCGGCCAGCTGGTTGGGTTGGATGAACGTAAATGGATGTATTTGCCGCAAAAAAATTTACAGGCAACTTACGAAATTATTTACGCCGGCAAAGTGGCTCATTTGTCTTTAGACAATGAAGAAAATCCGGTCGGCGTGGTAATACAGAATGAAGAAATTTATCAGACGCAAAAACTAATTTTTGATTACAACTGGAAGCAGTTGTAATTTCTACTAAATACTAAATAAACTAAAATACGAAAGCGGAAAATCTTTAGTTTAGTAATTTCGTCCCTTTCGTATTTAGTAGAGGCATTCGTTATGTGTGGAATTGTTGGATACATTGGAAATAAGCAAGCATTGCCAATCCTTTTACAGGGACTGCGGGATTTGGAATATAGGGGCTACGACAGCGCTGGGATAGCGCTTCTTGATGGCGGAAAAATCGTTAGAGTTCGGGCAGTGGGTAAAGTAGATAAACTCACAGAAAAACTTTTGGGGCAAAAGTTTGAGGCCACGGAAGGCATTTCCCACACCCGCTGGGCCACCCACGGGGGCGTGACGGAAAGCAACGCGCATCCGCACTTTGCCGGTGGCGGAAAATTAGCCTTGGTTCACAATGGGATTATTGAGAATTACCGTGAGTTAAAAAAAGAACTGGAGAAAGATGGAATCAAATTTGAGTCCGAAACCGACACGGAAGTTTTGGCTCACTGGATTGTTAAACACTATAAAAATGATTTAGCCGCGGCCGTACGCCAGGCGCTGTTAACCGTGCGCGGAACTTACGGCATTTTGGTTATGCACGCTGACCATCCTGGCCAGCTGGTGGCCGCGCGCTTGGGCAGTCCTTTGGTTATTGGCATCGGAGAAGGCGAATATTACATTGCTTCCGATGTTACACCCATGTTGCCGTTCACCAAACAGGTAACCTATTTGGATGACGGAGAAATTGCGTCTATTAATGGCAGTGGTTTGAAGATTATTAATTTTAAAGATGAAGTCATTAGTAAAGCGGTAACGAAAATAGATTGGGATCAGGCCAAAGCACAGAAGGGCGGTTTTGAACACTTTATGCTCAAGGAAATTTTTGATCAGCCCATGGTGTTTGAAGACGCGATTCGCGGGCGGTTTAATGTGGAAGAAGGCACGGCTATTTTGGGCGGGTTAAATTTGAGCCCGGAACAGATGCGGGAAATAAAACGGGTAATGATAATTGCCGAAGGCACGGCGCGTTACGCCGGAATGGCCGGCAAGTACGCGTTTGAGCGCTTGGCCAATTTGCCTACCGAGGTGGATTTTTCTTCGGAGTTCCGCTACCGCGACCCGATAGTGAATAAAAATACTTTAGTATTTGTAATTTCTCAGTCCGGCGAAACGGCTGACACGTTAATGGCCGCGCGCGAGGCTAAGCGCCGGGGCGCGGTGGTGCGGGGAATAGTAAACGTAATCGGTTCAACCATTGCGCGGGAAACCGGCGCGGGCACATACATCCATGCCGGGCCGGAGTTGGCCGTGGCTTCCACCAAGGCTTACACTAATATGGTGGCGGTATTATTGCTTTACGCGCTGGAATTTGGCCGGCTCAAAACAACTTCTTTGGCCACGGGGCAAAGACTAATTCAATCATTTTTGGAAATTCCCGGCAAGATGCAGGAAATTTTAAAACAGAATGACGCAATTAAATCCATCGCACAAGAATATAAACAATATCACAACATCCTTTTTTTGGGCCGCGGACAGAATTATCCGGTAGCGTTGGAAGGCGCGTTGAAACTCAAAGAAATTTCCTATATTCACTGTGAAGCCTTTGCCGGCGGGGAAATGAAACACGGCCCGCTTGCTTTAATTAGCAAAGATGTGCCGGTAGTGGCAATTATGACGCAGAATTCTTTGTACGATAAAATGAAAAGCAATGTGCAGGAAGCCAAGGCGCGCGGCGCGAGGATTCTCGCCATTGCCACCGAAGGAGACATCGAGGTTAAAGAAGTGGCGGATGAAGTAATTTACGTGCCTAAAACCATGGAACTTTTAGAGCCTTTATTAAATACTATTCCGCTACAATTATTTGCCTACCATATGGCAGTGATTTTGGGCCGCGACGTGGACCGGCCCAGGAATTTAGCGAAAAGTGTAACGGTGGAATAAAGCTACAGAACTACAGAAAAGAACCACTACAGATGCCTACAGAAAACAATGTCGGAAAATAATATTATATTTTGATCCTAATAAGCTAAAACAAATTATATGAAAGCACTAATATTCGACCCCATACCACTCGCTACGACGTTCGTCGGCTCGGCTACGGGGCAAGCAAACTTATCATTAATTAAATTTTTATGAAAGCATTGGTATTTGATAAGAGTAAATATGATTGGGAGACTTCTAAGGGGTTTGAGCTGGTAGAAATTCCGGAACCGGTTTTGGGCGCGGGCGATGAAGATAAAATAATTTTAAAAGTCGCCTATGCCGGAGTTTGCGGAACCGACCGCGGGATTTGGAACAGGCAGGCTTTTAAGGAACAGATTTTGAATTCAATTGATGCGGAATCAAAAAGCACTGTCATTGCGAGGCCGAGTGCATCTGAGGGCGCGGCAATCCCGTCTGTAAAAGAGATTGCTTCGGATGCACTCGCAATGACAAAACCAAAAACCTACCGCCAGCTCGGTCACGAATTTTTTGGGCAAGTAAAAGAAGTTGGATCTAATGTAAAAGATATCGCCATTGGCGATTTTGTGGCTTGCGAAAGTCATGTAGTTTGTAATAAATGTTTTCAGTGTTTAAACGGACAAAAAAATGTTTGCACCAACGAAAAGATTTTAGGCATCAGCGTGGATGGTGGGTTTGCGCAAATGGCTAAAGTTCCGGCGCAAGTGGCTTGGAAAGTGGATATGAGTAAAGTCCGGCCAGAGGTTGCAGTTTTACATGAGCCCTTTGGCAATGCCGTTCACGCGGCCTCAAAAGTTAATTTAAAAGACAAAACCGTGGCCATTTTCGGCCTTGGACCCATAGCCCAGTTTTTGGTGCTTATAGCTAAGGGATTGGGGGCCAAAACTATTATTGGCATTGAGCCAAATGAAAAAGCTTTAGAGATGGGAAGGAAGTTAGGAGTCGACCATGTAATAAAACTGTCTGTCATTGCGAGGCCGAGTGCATCCGAGGCCGCGGCAATCTCTTCCAAAGACAAGATTGCTTCGGATGCACTCGCAATGACAAGTAAGCCTTACGCGCACAATCAGGAAGTTGTAGAAGAAATAATGAATTTGACAGGTGGCCTTGGTGTGGACGTATCATTTGAAATGGCCGGGTTTAACGATTCGGTAAACAACTCTATTGCCAGCGTGCGCCGAGGTGGCGAAGTAATTTTGTTCGGCCTTAAAACCGGAGATTTTGTTTTTGAAGATTATAATCGCCTGGTGATGAAAGGGATTACTATGTATTGCGTGGCCGGCCGGCAATTGTGGGGTACTTGGGAAATCACCAAAAAACTTTTGGAAAGTTCGGAAAATGGCATTGCGGAAAAATTATGGACTGTATTGTTAAATAATGGTGACGGGACAATTTTGCCGATTGGGGAGTATAATAAAGAGAAGTTTGAAGAGATGATGAAAAATAATCCGAAGATATTAATTAAATTTTAGACCGCAGATACGCAGATTAATACAGATAACGCCGATGCGCGAATCTGTGCCATCTGTGATTATCCGCGTATCCGTGGAAAATTTATGTACACAAACTACAAACAACAATTTGAAAGTGAGCTGGAAGAAATTAAGACGGCTGGGATGTGGAAAGATGTGGGGGTCATGGAAGGGAAACAAGGGCCAACTATAACTATAAAAGATAACAATAACGAAGACAGGAAATTGCTAAATTTTTGTGCGAATAATTATCTCGGACTTGCATCATCGGATGAGCTTGCGAAGGCTGCTAAAGAAGGAATCGATAAATATGGGTTTGGCGAAGCTAGCGTGCGGTTTATTGTTGGCACATCTACCATCCACAAAGATTTGGAAAGCGAAATTTGCAAGTTTTTTGGCACTGAAGATGCTATTACCTACACTTCCTGTTTTGATGCCAACACCGGGTTGTTTGAAACAATTTTAAAAGAAGGCGATGCGGTGTTTAGCGATGAATTAAACCATGCTTCCATCATCGATGGAATAAGGTTATGCAAAGCGGAACGGTTTCGTTATAAAAATTCAGACATGGCGGATTTAGAAAGCAAACTTCAAGAGTTTGCTTCGCGGACTAACGCAGACTTAACGCAGACTAATGCGGACACCAAGCCATCACGTTCACCTAGAATGTTGATAGCTACTGATGGGGTATTTAGCATGGATGGGATTACAGCCAAAGTAAAAGAGATTTGTGACCTGGCGGAAAAATATGGCGCCTTGGTTATGGTGGACGACAGTCACGCCAGTGGTGTGTTAGGAGAACATGGTCGCGGTTCAACCGAAGGACTTATGGACCGGGTGGATATTTTAACTTCCACTTTTGGCAAAGCTTTGGGCGGAGCAGGTGGTGGTTTTACCACTGGACGAAAAGAAATTATTCAGGTATTGCACCAACGTAGCCGAACCACTTTGTTTAGCAACAGTTTACCGCCGGCTATTGCCAACGCGGCGCTGTATGTTTTACAGAATTTCGATTCTAAGTTTGATCAAAATCGAAAAGCCTTGGTGGAAAATACCATCTACTTTAGAACCGCAATGGAAAAACTTGGGTTTAATTTAGGCGGTGATGGAAAACACGCCATTACCCCGGTAATGTTAATGGAAGAAAAATTGGCTCAAGATATGGCTAAAGCTTTATTTGCCAAAGGCATTTATGTGCGCGGGTTTACCTATCCGGTAGTGCCCAAAGGCAAAGCGCGCATTCGAGTACAAATTTCTGCTGCCCATACCAAAGAACAAATGGATAAAGCCGTACAGGCTTTCGCGGAAGTGGGAAAGGAAATGAAAATTATTAAATAATTTTTTCTACTAAATACGAAAGAGTACGAAATATACTAAACTTATAATTTTAGATTTAGTACTTTTAGTACCTTTTAGTATTTAGTAGAAACTTTCGTATGAAAAATATTGTTATCCTCGGTGGCGGCACCGGTACATCCACTTTACTTAAAGGCTTAAAAAAATATCCGGCAAATTTGTCCGTGGTGGTTTCATCGTGGGATGACGGCGGTAGCAATGGCAGGTTACGAAAAGAATTAAAGGCTTTTCCGTTTAGCGACATTCGGCAGTGTTTGGTTGCATTGGCGGAAGATGGTTACTGGAAAGATTTTTTTATGCTCAGGTTTAGTGAAGGTTCGCTTGCCGGCCACACGGCTGCTAACTTGTTTTTAGCAGAATTACAAAAAATTACTAAAAGTGTGGTTGAACCAATTAACATTGCCAAGCAACTATTAAATGTAAAAGCACAAATTTATCCGGCGACCTTGAGTCCGGCCACTCTGAGCGTGGTGTTAGAAAATGGCAAAAAAATAGTTGGCGAACATTTAATTGACAGTCCGCAAAAGGGAAAGTTTTCCCGGATAAAAGATTCACAACTAACTGCTGCCAAGGCAAACCCAGCCGCTGCCAAAGCCATATTAAATGCAGACGTGTTAGTCTTTGGGCCAGGCGATCTTTATACCAGTATTCTGCCCAATTTATTAGCTCCATGTTTAGGTGAGGCGGTGCGGAAATCTAAAGCCAAAAAAGTATTTGTGGGCAATTTAATGACCAAAGACGGTCAAACTAATGGGTTTAAGGCTTCGGATTTAGTTTTAGAAATTTTAAGCCATGTGCCAAATTTAGATTACGCGATTTTAAATAAAAAATTACCGCCAAAAAATATTTTGCAAAAATATCGCCACGACAAAAGCGAGATGGTGGCTTTGGACAAGGAAGTTTTAAAATCGCTGGATGTTTACCCCGTTAGAAGTCCAATGCCTTTTGGCATTGGCAGTTCCGACAGGTCGGAACTTACTTCTAACGGGGTAAATATTATCTTAGAAGATTTGTTGGTCAGCAAAGAAGCAAAGAAAGTTAAAGGTGATATACTAAAAAGGAGCTTCTTGCGTCACAACAGCGAAGTGTTGGCAAAATTAATTTGGCAGATGGTATAAATATGAAACTATCCAAAATTCTAAAAACCTCCAAAGCCGTTAAGTTTGAAATGAAAGACGGTACAAAAGTTGTCGGCCGGGTGTTTTTGTATATTATTCAGAATGATTTACACAAACAGTCTTATGGGTTGTTGGAAGATTTGTTTGTGGAAGAAGAATATCGAAGCAAGGGATTGGGCAGGCAGTTACTATTGGAAGTGGTGGCTGAGGCGAAAAAACATAAACTTTATAAGCTTGTGGGAACGAGTCGCACCTTTAGAACCCCCATACATCATTTTTATGAAAAACTAGGTTTTAAAAAGTGGGGGTTTGAATTTAGGATGGATTTATGACCGCAGATGCGCAGATTTCAAAACAAGATGCCGCAGATTATTTGCACAAAGACCTAACCGAGAAGTTAATAGGTGCATCTTTTAAAGTTTATAATGCTTTGGGGTATGGCTTTAGGGAGAAAGAGTACCAGAGTGCTTATGCTGTAGAAATAAGCAAGTTGAATTTACAGTTTAAAAGAGAGCTTTACTGTTTATTAAAATATGATGGTAAGGTAATATCAAAATTTTTTATTGACTTTTTGGTTGAAGATAAAATAGTTGTGGAATTTAAAGTAGCGGAAGAATTTTATAAAAAACATTTTGACCAAGTGATGACCTATTTAAAAGACAACAAATTAGAATTGGGACTGTTAATTATCTTCACATCGAAGAAAGTTTTAGTAAAACGAATAATTAATCAGAAATCTGCGTAATCTGCAGTTATCTGCGTATCCGTGGTATATTATGATTAAACTTGTGGCATTTGATTGGAACGGCACTCTGCTTTCGGATACCGCCATTACGCTGCGTTCAGAAAACGCCGCGCTTAAAGCAGTGGGCCGGGAGCCGATCACATTGTTGCAATTCCAAAAAGCTTTCGACATTCCAATAACCAAGTATTGGAAAAATTTGGGGATGACCGAAAATTTTTTTAAAAAACATTTACTCACGATTGAAGATGTTTTTCATTCCATTTATGAGAAAAATGTAAATGCGGCGCGGACTCGCAGTGGGGCAAAAGGAGTGTTAAAGTTTTTACGGCAGTCCAAGATTACTATGGTGATTTATAGTAATCATAATATCCCAAACATTCATAGGCAGCTAGTTAGGCTGAATATTGATGGTCTGTTTGATAGAATTTTGGCCAATAAAAAAGCCGGTGAAAACGCCCATGTCTTTGCCAGGCACAAAGAGCATCTGTTAAATGAATTCATTAAACAAAAAAAGTATAAACCGCATGAAGTTATTTCCGTGGGGGATACGGAAGAAGAAATCCAAATTGGCAAGACTTATGGCTACTATACTGTGGCCATAACAGGCGGTTATAATACTACGATAAGGTTAGCAAATCACCACCCGGATTTTCTTATTCATAATCTTGTGGAGTTAAAAAAAATTATAAAAAAACTTAATCAATGAGGAATCAATTTGTTATTTTAGCGGCCGGCAAGGGAACCAGAATGGGCGGGAGTGTGCCTAAGGTTTTGGTTATGCTAAAAAATAAACCGTTAATTTTATACACTTTGGAAGAAATAGAAAAAATAAACCAATTGGCCAAGCCCGTGGTGGTGGTAGGGTACGGGGCCGAAAGAGTTAAAACTATTTTGGGCGAGGGGTTTTTATACGCGCTTCAGGAACAGCAGTTAGGAACGGCGCACGCATTGCTCGCCGCGAAACGAAAAGTAAAGGCCGACAATATTGTAGTCCTTTACGGCGACATGCCATTCATTAAGGCCGAAAGCTTAAAGCAACTCATTACCGCGCATTTTAAAAATCGCACAAAAGTTTCTATGTTAACCGCGGCAGTGAAAAGTTTTTTCGGCGTGTATTCTTCCCTGGAACATTTTGGCCGGATAGTCAGAAGCAGTAACCGAAGTATAAGCGAGATTGTGGAATTTAAAGACGCCAGCCAGCACCAAAAGAAAATAAAAGAAGTGAACCCGGGAATTTATATGTTTAACACTAAATGGCTGTGGGAGAATTTGGCCAAAGTGGGAAACAGTAATACGCAGAAAGAATATTATTTAACAGAAATAATTGCCTTAGCAATTGCCGACAAACAAAAAGTTTCTTGCATTCCTGTTGACCCTAAAGAAGTGTTAGGGATAAATAGCAGGGAAGACCTAAAGACCGCAGAAAAAATACTACAGAATCTACAATAGGGCACTACAGAAACCTACAGAACCAGTATTTTAAATTTTGTAGGTTTCTGTAGTGCAGTTAAGCTTTTCTGTAGGTTGTTGATATCACACACCATCCCCTCATATTTTTGAGGGTATTTTAAGTTTGACAACCATCTGTATGATATAGTATGATAATATCATACAGAAAGAAAAAGGTAGATGTTGGTGCCTCGATAAATAATCGGGACACCGCCATCTGCTTTTAAATACCCGCCCTATTCCTCTCCCTTAACGGGAGAGGTCAGGTGAGGGTGAATGTTTTTTTGCAGAGGTGTTCTTGCAGACAAGTTAGGGTAACAAATGTTCCCTCTTCCCCTGACGAGGGGAAGAAGTCCGTTTTATGCGGACAGATGAGGTTGTTAATATTTGCTCCCTTAACTTGTCTTGCCTGGTTCTATTCCAAGCACTATGGCAAGAACACTCCAATCCATGAGGAGGAGTGAATCAAGAATTGAGAGAGAAGAAGGAGTCACTAGATGAAGAACGGTACTTTCCGGATCGAGACTTTTCCTCCATACGTTCTCAAGATGGTGGAGGTGGCGGCGCAGGCGGCTCAAGACCAAGGACGGGACGTCATTCGTTTCGGGATGGGCATCCCGGACGGACGGACACCGAATGAAATTGTCGCCATATTGGTGGATGCCGTCCGACGGCCTGAGAATCAGCAGTATCCAAAGGCTAATGGGCATCCAAATCTGATTAAGTCCATCCGCGCGATGTATGAAAGAGATTACGGCATAGGCCTGGATGACGACCAGATGTTTGTGACCCCAGGCGGCAAGCCGGCAATCGGACACTTTTGCTACGGAGCTTTTTACACGGGTACGCCGGTATTGGCTCCATCCCCATACTATCCAATCCACGACATGGGACCAAAGCTGGCCGAGGCTGATGTGATTACCTATCCGGTCAAGCCGGGTGGCGATCATGTGGAGGCTATTGCTCACGCATATGAGGCAGCGGTACGCAAGCCTCGTTTCCTCATTGCTAACTTTCCCCATAACCCGACGGGTGCGACCATGAGTCTGCCTGAGCTTAAAGAGCTTGTGCGGTTTGCGGAGCAGCCGGATCGTGATCTTTACGTGGTCTACGATGCGGCATATCAGCGTACTGAGTTCGAACACGGGAAAGCTTCTTCCATTCTGGAAGTGGGCGGCGCTGGCTACAGGTGTATGGAGGTCTTCTCGTTCTCCAAGTGCCTGAACATGTCGGGGTTCCGGGTTGGGTTCGTTGCCGGCAACAACAAAATGGTGCAGGCCTTGGCCAGTACCGACAGTTATTTGCTATATGGCGTACCGTCGTTTATTCAGATTGCGGCCGCTTACGGACTTGACCATCTGGATGACTTTGCTCCATCCATCTGCAATACTTACGCGCGTCGCGCTATGGTTATGCAGAGCGAGTTTTCCGCAGTTGGTTGGCCGATGACTGCACCCAAATCCACCATGTTTATGTGGACGCGGATTCCGGAGCCATTCGCGGCAATGGATTCGTTTGGGTTCGCCAAAAAGTTGCTGGATGAGGCCGATATTGCGGTTTCCCCGGGCAAGGGTTTTGGCGAGGAAGGCGAAGGCTTCGTTCGGTTTGCTTTAAACCAATCGGCAGAGCGGATTCAGGAAGCCGCGGTTCGTGTCGGCAAGTTCCTCAAGAAGGGCTAACCACGCCCACAAGACCTCTCAACACATGGGCGGGGATCTGCATATAAGGGCTGTCTTATGACAGCTTGCAGATTCCCGTTCCTACTTTTTACAAGAGTTTAAATTTATTGTATGATGATATCATACTACAGAAACTTCACAATACTGCACTACAGAAGCCTACAGAAATAACCCATCTAATCTTTCCTTTCTAGAAGAGGAATAAATTCAGGTTCTGTAGTTTTCTGTAGATTAGTATTTATTATTGTTCTGTAGCTTTATGAATAGAGAACGACTTACAATTACCTTACGCAGTGACCTGCTAAACGCATTAGACAGCACCATAGACGGCGATAAGTTGCGTAACCGCAGCCACGCGATTGAGTATTATTTGTCCAAATCTTTGGGGCTTAAAGCTTTAAAGGTGTTAATTTTAGCCGGCGGCAAACCCGTATTTTTTGAAAGCGAAAAAAAGGCTTTGCCCAAAGCTATGGTCAAAATTGCCGGCAAGCCTTTGCTGGAGCAAACTTTGCATCGGCTTAAGGCTGCCAAGTTAACCGAGGTTTATATTTCCATTGGCGAAGGCGGGGAAATTATAGAAGATTATTTTGGCGATGGCCGGCAGTGGGGCATAAATATTACTTATGTGCGCCAAAATAAAAATAATTTGGGTAATGCTCAGCCGGTTTTGCAGGCAAAAGAATTTTTGAATAATAGTTTTTTACTGCTGTACGGCGACGTGCTCTCTGACGTGGATTATGGCGATTTTGTGGAATTTCACCGGGCGCAGAAAACCGCCGTTTGTACTATGGCTTTAACCAGCACCGAGAGCGTGGACATGTGGGGGCTGGCTCGCCTGCAGGGGAATAAAATAGTGGAGTTTGAAGAAAAACCCAAAAATCCTAAGACTTTTTCCCGCCTTGTAAACGCCGGGTTGTATTTGTTGGAACCGGAAATTTTTAAATATATAGACGCAAAATCGGTAAAACTGGAAAGTAATGTTTTTCCCCGTCTGGCCGAAGAGGGAAAATTATTTGGCTACCCTTACGAAGGCTTGTGGTTGGATATTTCCAGCAGTGCGGCCTATAAACAAGCGGTAAAGGAATTGAATAATAAATAATTAATTTGAGATTATGCCTAAAAAATCATCTTCCAAAAAAGTTCGTGTAGCATTAAATGGCTTGGGTCGCATAGGCCGTATTTTTTTGCGCCAGGCAATTGGTAATCCGAATTTTGAAATCGCCGCTTTGCACAGCCGAAGCAGTTTGGAAACCTATGCCCATTTATTAAAATATGACTCCACCTATGGCATTTGGGACAGGGAAGTGAAGGTGAAAGGTAATATCTTAATTATAGATGGCATAAAAATGCCTTACGTGCAGGAAACAGACGGAGTTTTGCCGTGGAAACAATTAGGGGTGGATGTCGTAGTGGATGCGACCGGAAAATACAACAAGCGGGAAGCCGCGGCCAAGCATTTGCAAGACGGCGCCAAATATATGCTGGCAACCGCGCCCATGGATAATCCGGACGAGACCTTGGTTTACGGCATTAACCATAAAAATTTTAAAGCCAAAGAGCACAAAATTATTTCTGCCGCCTCTTGTACGACCGTATGCTCAACTTTAGTCATGAAAGTGCTGGAAGAAAATTTTGGCGTTAAACAAGGGTTTATAAATACCGTCCACGCTTATACTTCGGATCAAAGTATTTTAGACAATTCCCATAAAGATTTGCGGCGCGCTCGCACCGCCGGGCAGTCCATAATTCCCACCAGTTCCGGGGTGAGTAAAACTATTGTTAAAGTTTACCCACACTTAAAAGGAAAAATGTCCGCCATTTCTTTACGCGTGCCGGCGCTAAACCCATCCATAATTTGCTTAACCGCGGTACTGGCGAAAAAAACCACCAAAGAAGAAATCAATAAAGCCTTTGTTAAAGCCGCCAAGGGTGAATTAAAAAAACATCTCAGTGTGAGCGACTTACCGTTGGTATCTGTAGATTTTCGCGGCAATCCGCATGGCGCGATTGTAGATTTGCCCTCAACCGATGTTGTAGATGGTTCCTTGCTGTCGCTCTTGGCTTGGTATGACAATGAATGGGGTTATGTGCGCCAAGCGGTTTATTTGTTGGAATACCTGTCCAAACAAATAGTCAAATAACCACACAATGGCTTCCATTGTGCAATTACGATTAAAAAACTCGGAGATTTAATCCCCGAGTTTTTTAATAACCTGCAAAATTTCT
>CAYIHW010000013.1:6762-18808 GCA_964363335.1 uncultured Candidatus Saccharibacteria bacterium | reverse complement strand
TGTCTGCTAATCGCCGCCGCTTCTTGCTGTCCTTGAGACAAAGCCTGAGCCGGAGTCAGACCGTTTAAGATGACGTTGTCTATCATTTTCCCAAAAATGCTATCCAATTTTTCCTGGTCCGGCTTATAAAATGACTTGGCGGTTAAATTGGCATTGGCAAACTCGCCAATTTCCGTGTCTTGAATTTGCAGGGAAATTAAATCTTTCCGGCTGGAAGGCTGTTTGTGCTTGGCATAATACTTATCCAAAGAATCTTTGGTAGAAATAAACTTTAAAAAATCCCAAGCATAATCCGCATTCTTGCTTTGCTTACTCACAACTTCCCCCCAATAATTGGCAAAGTTTACACTGGGGTCGTCAAGGTTTGGCTGGGGCACTCCGGTAACGTCAAAATTTAAATTCGGATTTTTTTGGCGGATGGTATCGGCAGTGTAGGCGTAGCTATACATCATGGCCGCCCGACCGTTAATAAATGCGTCTATGGAATAATCACTGCGGGAATTCCAGTTATAGTTAATATTGGAAGAATTGGCAAACGAGGTATAAAAATTTAAAGCATCCAAACCGGGGGCGGAATAATTGCCGTTTTTTTGAATGTTGTCCGCAAAAGTTGGACGACTAAAATCCGAAGCATAAGGGGCAGTACCTTTTTGTAACATAAACAAATTTAAAATATCCACTCCTCGGCTAACATTAGCGTTGGTACCAATAGCAAAAGCACTGCGGGTAAAATATCCTTTACTGTCGGATTTTTTTATTTTTTGCACATCCACGGCCATCTCAGCCCAAGTCTTTGGTGGGGTGGCAATACCGGCCGAACCTAATATGTCTTTATTATAGTAGAGACCCAAACTGTCTACGGAAAGAGCCACACCATATATTTTTTGGTTAACGGCAAAATCCTTGTCTACCACATCCACAAACGAATCTTTAAACTCTTTGTATGGATAAATTTTCTCCGGCGCCGGAGTGGTTTTATCCATGTAAGCCGGCAACCACGCATTATTTATAGAGAACACATCCGGCCCGGTACCCGAAGCCAAAGCGTTTAACAAATCCTGCTGATAATTCTCAATATTTTTCTTAGTATACACAATTCGCACATTGGTGTGCTTTTGCTGGTAAGCCTCAATTAATGGCTGGAGGTTTTCGCTGTCCTCAAATGGCTTCCAAAAATTTAACACAACTTGTTTCGGCGCAGTAGAAGACCCGCCACCGCCGCAACCGGCGGAGAGAAACGCTATGGAAAGCAACGCGCCGATGATTTTTTTTAGTTTATTGTTTGTTTTTGGTTTCATATAACAATCCTTATCTCCTAAGTAGCATTCGAATGCTATTAGGATCGGGAATTATATTTTTAAATTTTTAAGATAATCTCCAAATTCATTTTTTAACTCTTCATGCTTCAACCCAAACTCGACAACGGTTTTTAAATATTCCAGCTTATTTCCGCAATCGTGGTATTTGCCGTTTTTTATTTCCAAAGCGTAACAGTCTTTTTTTTGCTCCAGTAAAATATTTACCGCGTCAATATAAACCAGTTCCCTAGGGGTGTTTTCCGCGTCCAATCTTCTGGCAGATTCTTCTATGGCGTCAAAAAACTCCGGCCCGAACACACTGCCGGAAATTACCGCATAGTCGGAATCTATCATCCCCACGCCCGGCTTCTCTATTATTTGGCTAATTTTTAATACTCCCGACTCTACTTCCTTGCCCGCGGCATAACCATAACGTTTATAATCTTCGGGTTGATTAAACTTCATACTGCCTAAGACAGCGCTACCGCCGTACTTTTGGTAAGCTTCAACCAGCTGTTTGCTCCGGCTGGGCTGGGCTTCAATAAAATCATCGCCCCACAGCACTAAAAACGGCTCATCGCCGATAAAATGCTTGGCATTTAAAATTGGAGTGGCATTGCCAAGCGGACCTTTTTGCCGGACATAATAAAAATTGGCCATATCGGCAATGCGGCGGATTTCTTCCAGTTCCGGGTATTTATTGGATTCCTGCAGACGCTTCTCCAGTTCAAAGGGATAATCAAAATGGTCTTCAATACACCGCTTGCTCCACCCGGTAACAATAATAATATCTTCAATGCCGGCAGAGACGGCGTCTTCCACCACATATTGGATTATGGGTTTGTCGACAATAGGCAGCATTTCTTTCGGCATGGCTTTGGTTGCCGGCAAAAATCTGGTACCGAATCCCGCCGCGGGAATAATAGCTTTTCTAATTTTTTTATTCATGTACCTATTATAATACGTTTTAATACTTTACGGAATACGAGACAGTGCTGCCCAAAGTTACTCGGTTTTTGGTCGATACTGCACCGCTTCGGCCAAATGGCCAAATTCAATATTTTCCTTGCCGGCCAAGTCTGCTATAGTACGCCCGACTTTTAAAATTCGATGTAAAGAGCGCCCTGAAAAATTATACTTTTTCATAGCCTGCTTTAAAAATTCCTTACCCTGTTCCTCAAGGGCGCAATACTGCTTAATCTCCACTAAACCCATTTCGCTATTAGTTTTGCTTTTATTAAACCTGAAGCTCTGCACCGCCCGAGCCCGCTGGACGCGGATTTTAATGCTGGCGGATTTTTCCGCAGTGCCGGAGGTAACCATTTTTTCATAAGGCAAACGGGGCACTTCCACGTGCAAATCTATCCTGTCCAGCAATGGACCGGAAATTTTTTTTTGATATTTAAAAATTTGCCCCGGACTGCAGACGCAATTTTTTGTATTGTCGCCAAAATAACCGCACGGGCAAGGATTTTGAGCCGCCACCAAAGTAAACTTGGCCGGAAATGTAAAACTACCCGCGGCGCGGGAGACCGTAACCACGCCGTCTTCCAAAGGCTGTCTTAAAGCCTCTAACACGTTCCTGGGGAATTCCGGAAACTCGTCTAAAAATAATATCCCTCGGTGCGACAAAGTAATTTCTCCCGGGCGCGGAATGGAACCACCGCCCACTAAAGCGACATTAGATGTTGTATGATGCGGACTGCGCACCGGCCGGCTAACCACAAAATTTCCCGAAAGCTTTCCGGCAATGCTATAAATCTTCGTTAACTCCAAAGCTTCTTCCAAGGACAGATCCGGCAAAATGCCCGCCATAGCTCTGGCCAATAGCGTCTTCCCGCTGCCCGGCGGCCCGGAAAGCAGAATATTGTGCCCTCCGGCGGCGGCAATTTCCAGAGCCCGCTTGGCCAACTCTTGTCCGGCTACATCGGTCATATCCAACGCCGGAGAAAAATTTTTAAATACTTCGCCCGTATCCACTTGTGGTTCTTCGGTCAAACATTTTTGCCGCAAAAAATGCGCGAGCAATTGTTTTAAATTATCCACCGGATACACTTTAATTCCGCCGACCAGCGCCGCTTCTTTGGCATTTGCTCTGGGAACATATAATTCTTTTACCCCTGAATCTTTCGCTTTAATTGCGACGGCAAGCACCCCCGACACCGGGCGAAGCTGTCCGTCTAGTGACAATTCCCCTAAGAAAATCTTCCCCGCGGGATCAAATGTAATTTGTTCCGCCGCCGACAAAATAGCTAAGGCAATAGGCAAATCAAAATGAGTACCCAGCTTCGGTACGTCTGCCGGAGCCAAATTCACGCTAACTCGAGTTTGCGGATAACTACATTCCGAATTCTTTATAGCCGCCTTTACCCGTTCCCGGCTTTCCTGAACCGCGGTATCCGGCAAACCCACCACAATTGTCGCCGGTAAACCATTAGTAACATCAGCCTCAACTTCTACTTCTGCTGCTTCTAAACCAATTACCGCGGCTGATAAAATTTTTGAGATCATAAAATTAGCTTTTAGGTTTTAGCTTGTAGCTTATAGGAAAAAGCAAGATAATAACTCCGGCTATTATGTAGCCGTCCGCCAAATTATAAACCCCGGTCCAGCGGGAAAATGATATATAGATAAAGTCTCGTACATAACCTAAAACCAATCTCTCAACAATATTAGAAGTTGCTCCGATAAATATAAGAACCCAAGCCAATCTTTCCGAAAAATTCAGTTTGAAAAAATTTTTGACTAAATATTTAACAATCGCCGCCATTGCTACCAAATAAATAACATACATTACCCACACCGGTAGTTGAATGCTAAAGGCAAAAAAATAATTCCTAAACGGTTCAACCACCAAAGACTTGCTGAATTGGTCTAAAAAAATACAAAACAAAAACCCCAACCCCCACAAATAGATTTGTTTTATTTTGGGATTTAGGATTTGTTGCATTCTTTGATATTGGAAATTTGATATTGGAAATTTTATAGCGCCTTATCTGCCCAAGGCAATGCGTTTAAACGGTCTTGGCTAATTTCTTTTCCTTCGCCGTCTGTGCCATAACTGCCGGCTTCTATTTTTTCCAATGCTTTGGAAATTTTTTCAAGGTCAGTATTTATTTTTGCGATGACTTCCCGGCTGACATCATCGCTTTCCACTTCCTGGGCATTGGAGTCCATATCTTCTCCCAACTCTTCGTGCGACTGCAGACCGGACAAATCCGCTTCCAGCTTTTCTTTTTGGACAATTAAGCGAGCTTTCATTTCCTGTACAAATTCTTGTGATAACATAGGAGTCTTTATTAATGAGAGTGAATTAATTATAGCGAATAATCCACAAAATGAAAATAGCGCCTCGCGGCGCCCATAAAATTAATTAAGTGACGGCAGAGGCGCTATATACCTAAATTCGATCGAACAATCATCGCGATAGATGCAGGGCCTGAAATTTTTTCGGGCCCTAAACCTATCGCAATGGCTGCTACTCTGTCGAATTCAGGCCTTCCCCGATTAACACCGGAGAGAAAGCGTCTGAACTCCAATCTCATTTCAAACTGCACTTCAAACTTCTCTTATGGTGATTTAACACCTAACATGGATTATATTTTATTTTGAAATATAACCTGCCGGCATTCCGGAGAATGCTGACCTTCATTTTTTTTGTTTTTGTTTTGCAAACAGCCTAGATTGGATAGGCTATGACGAGAAGTTAGAAGGAAGCCGACATTCAAATGATTTAAAGGCCGATTTCCTTAAGCGAGTTTGAAATTTTTAAAGAGCTATCGCTTGCCCCATAGAGACTGAAAGTATTCTATCGGGGCTTTGATACTTGTCCACACATTTACTGTACATTTATCATAACAAGCTTATATCAGCTTGTCAATTCTTGCGGGTATTTAATTGATATTATCTTTTATTTAAAAGGGATTTTTTTTAAATTTGGCTAAATTATCGTAACAAAATGAAAAATACCGATATTTATATCATGTGGATAAGTAGTTTATATCCCCCCTCTGGGACTTTGAATTACGAAACTCAAGATTCCCCATGTTTGTCATTGCGAGTACATCCGAAGCAATCCGGGTTTATGGCTTATTTATCTAGATTGCCGCGTCGGATGCACTCCTCGCAATGACAGTTTCGTAATTCAAAGTCTGGGAATTTCCGCTCCCGGAATTGCTTTATAATAATTTTTAAACGGCGCGGAATACTCTTTGGACAGCTTGGCGTCAATAATATAAACCTCTTTTAACTCCGGAGTGTAAAAAAACTTAATTAGGTTATGAAAATTCAGCAGCGCTCTAGGTAAGGCGTATTCCATAAAACCGTTGTTCAAGCTTTGGGAAATGGCTTCTTGGTAAGGATGGGTAAACTGCTCAAAAGGTAATCGACACAAGACTAAAGTTTTTACCGCCAACTTACTAACCGGGTCAACCGCCTGATTGCCGCTCATTGCGCGAAGAATAAATTTATCCGTAGCAAGCAGCAGACTATTTGGATTAATAGAAAAGTTCCGAAAAATTTTATTGCTCCCCCCGGAATTGGATTGTGCCAACAACGAAGCAAATTTCTTTATACTTTGATAATTGGCATCGTAAAATTCCCTCACTTGGGTCTGGTTGGGCAACAGTACGGCTGCCGGCAAACTTTGGGTATTCCCGAATAACCCCCGCAGTTCTTCCATATTTACTGCTTTTGGCCAGATGTGAAACATTACTTTGCTTTTCTTAGAGCCTAAAACTTTCTTTAAGCTGGAGAACAAATCTCCCTGCCTGGTTGTAGGGCTAATTTTTACGTTCGGCGTAACAGAAGAGTGGTTGTTAATTACAAAACTTTCCAAACCCAAGCGTTTAACAAAAAATTCAAGCAGCTCCGTGAACACCAATTCATCCGCAAAACTAACTTCCGCAAATTTTTTGACGGCTGATTTCACCAACCCGGTTATGGAGAGCGGCATATTTACAAACGAGCAGCGATTTTCCGCTAACTCAATCCAACGTACCCGGTTCTCTGCTTCTTCAAAAAAGCTGGTAATATTTTCCAAGAACCTGATCAGGTCTTTGGATTTTAAAACTTTATTCGCTTCCGCAATCTTTTCGGCAAAACTTACCCCAGCGCCTTTAATTTTTACATACCGCTCATCATTCTCGGTTTGCGGAGTAATTTTAAAATACATAAACCCCGGCGGATCGCTTTGCAACAAAGCCGAAGTCAGGCCAAAAAATAGATCACTAGCAACCAGTGCCGCTTCCACTGCCGATTTGTATTTTAAATCACCCGTTTCGGTTTCCGAATTATAGTAAGATTTTAAAAGATAATTCAAATATCCCCAACTGGTTTTGGTTCCCACATTGGAGACAATAGTATTTTCAAACTCGTTTAGCCCGCAAACCACCGCAAGCCTTTTTGCATAAAGCCCATTTTCCGCTAAAAATAAAAACACTTCCATATCGCAAACCGCTACGCCGGAATTTTTATGCTCAATAATCTTCCCGCCTGTAATTAGACTTTTAAACTGGCCGCCAAAAAAAGATAAATTTAAATCTGTAATGGTTTCAGTTTGCCAGTTAGTGTGGTACCACACTAAAATCTTTAATAAAAATTTTACCTCCTCTGGCGTGGTAACCTTTTTTTTCAAAGTGACTAAAAACTTTTTTTCGTCAAAGGACACTTCCGGTGAAAACACTGCGGCATCAACTAGTCCGTCTTTGTATAACTCCAACACTTGTCTAGCTTTAGGCACAACCAATAAAGCGTTGCCTTGCTTTTGGGCCAACATGGCAGTCTCACGGACAAAATTATCATCCATGCCAAAATCATAAATCATATTGGCGCTCAAGCTGTTATTCTTTTTGGTTTGGCTTTTAAACTTTTTGCTTTCGGTCTTTTTTGCAGCTTTGGCAAAGCTAATATCTGGCAAGCTATTCTCTAATAACTCCACCCAAGTAAAATTCGAGCCTTTAATTAATTTACCAATAGCGCTTTTTAGCTTCGCATCAAATCCATTATAAACGCCGAGCAACTTTTCTAACAGCAACAACGTGGCTTTACTGTCAGCCAATGCGCGATGCGCTTCTTTGTGGCTAATGCTGAAAGTGTGCATTAAATTTTCCAAATTGTAGCTATGATGGGTTGGCAAGAGCCACTGCACTAAATCTAAAGTATCAATTATTTGACCGGAAAACTTTAGCCCTGAGCTTTCTAAAAATTTCGTATCAAACCCCACGTTATGTCCGACAATTATTGCACTTCCAAGTTTTTCCTGTAACAGCTCTTTAAATTCTGAAAACTTTGGGGCGGTATCTAATTCATTTTGTGATATGCCCGTAAGACCTAAAATTTGCGGGGGAACAAGGCGTTCGGGGCAGAATACCTGCGTCCATTCCTCGGTAATT
This sequence comes from uncultured Candidatus Saccharibacteria bacterium, assembly GCA_964363335.1. Taxonomy (GTDB): domain Bacteria; phylum Patescibacteriota; class Doudnabacteria; order UBA920; family UBA920; genus PALSA-1336. Next base: position 11,118 of record CAYIHW010000013.1, on the reverse strand, counting down.
ATAATTCCTTTTCCCCCCACTTCAAAAAACGCGAAACCCACTTCCAAAATTTCGTTTGTCAGCGGATCAAACCCGCTGGTTTCAATATCTAAACTGCAATATATTTGTTTCTTTTCTAGAGTCATAGTCTGTATTTTAACATTTTATCTGTCCGATGTCTTTCCCGGCCTTCCATCTCTGTTCAAACAACTCATCCATTAAAACTGCGAGCGGAGCGTATTCAAAACGCATACCGAACGCTTCATCAGCGCTTTTAGGATTATAGGAAGTAAAATAAACTATTTTACGGTCAAAAATAAATATTCTGGCTTCAATATTTGGATAATACTTAACTTCCACTCCGGCTTTTTTCCAACTGAGCAATTTTGCCTCGCTGACTTCTTTCAAATTTTGCACGATCAGCCTGACTTTCACTCCCCGTTCCACCGCGCGCTGGTTTGCCAAAATCGTTTCCGCCGGAACATCCAACCCCGAAACAATGTAATTAATTGTGCTGTTTGCCACTCGAGTATCTTTGGAAGTCATTTTAAGCAAATCGGGTCGGCGCTGGACAAATGTTAACGGCAACAATTTATGATTTTGTGAATGTAAATTAACCAAACCCAAAACCGAATTAAAATTCAACAAAGCGGCAGTAGACAAACTTTCCAAAGCTTCCGAAGATTTTTTGGCTTTAAACTTAACCGGATAAGAACTAATTTCCTCGGAAAGATTTAAAACCAGCAGCTGATTTATCGCACGATAAACAGCATTGGGAAATATATTTAAGCTTTTTCCAATTTCATTTGCCGTCATCTCACCCTTTTCCGCAAGCAAACGATAAACTTCCATGGCTTGGGGGGCAGGTAATCTTAATAACTTATTTGTCATATTATGTAAATTTAAGGACTGTCTTTACCATGCCAAAAGGACAGTCCTTTAAGTTTTTTCCATTTTAACATGTTTTGGTTAAAATGAGTAGGTTGTTATTGTTATTTCAGCCATAAGGAGGCCTCCGATGAAGATTATATGCGCGACACTGTTAGTAATTTCAATGCTGTTGATGATTTTTAAGCCAATGCCAAGAGAGGTGGTGGTGGAAACCATCTCAAACATCAAAAGCATCCATATGCACGAGCCTGGCCACTGGAGTGTTTGGGTCGAAGACCCAACAACAGGGATTAGAACTCGGCAGGATGTAACCGCCAATTGCAGTTGCCGTCCACCCGAAGCCTACATCCCGGATGTAAAGGGAAACAATTCAATGTGGGCTGAAGTAACTAGAAATAGAGGTGCGATGGAAAAGATTGTATTTCATACCCGCTCCGACACCGACATTGAAGGAGCCGGTTGGAATCACGGCAAATTTGGGAAGGGGCAGACAGTAAATATAAAATAGGGGGAGGAGTTGCCATTTCGGGTTATAATTAATAATGATAACTTCCAATGAAACTTTCAGTAGTTGTGCTTACCACCGCTTACTGGACAATTGGCGCAAATTGTCCAGTAAGACCCCCATACAAAACCCCGCCGTTTGCGTAAGCGAAACGGCGGGGTTTAAAATAATTATTTTAACGATATTTTATTCCAGCTTTAGTTTCCAGTCTTTCTAGTCTTTTTTGTACTTCAACAAGTTCAAACCTATAAGCCACACTGTCTAAACGAAGTTTAATATGCTCCTGTCCTTCTTCTAAATCTTTTAACTTCTTTTCTACACCACCTAATCGATGGTCAACTTTATCAAATCTCTCGTTTACACCATTAAAACCTTTACCTACCATTAAAGCCAAATCATCTAAGGTTATATTTTTTGTTGGTTGCTTTTTCATAAATTTCAATTACTTTTACTAAACTTTTGGCCGAACTCCAACTTTTTCTCCCACGGTTATAGCCCATTCAACGATTCTTTCAAGTTTTTCTTTATCCGCTAGTTTTTCCGCTAAAGCATCCATTCCTTCCATTACCGACTCAAACCCTTCAGACATATATTCTTTCAGACGTACTTCAACTCCGGAAATTTCATCATGTAAATCTTTTTTACTAGCCAAATCTTGTCTTAATACCGCTGACTGTTTATCTAAAAGCCCACCCATAACATCACTGATAGCAGATAGGTCTGCCTGTCCTAACATTTTATTGACTTTAGTTTTATCTTTTTTCATATAACTATTTTACTCCTATAAATTATGAGCCGTCAATTATTCTGCCGTCTCTTCCGGTTCTTCCGCTTGTTTAACTGGTACTGCGTCGCCGGCTTTGACTTTGTCGCGTACGGCTTTATCGACTTCCTTAAAGACTTTGGCATTGTCCCGTAAAAATTGCTTGGAGGCTTCTTTACCCACGCCGAGTTTTACGTCGCCAAAACTGTGGGTGTTACCGGCCTTTTCAATAACCCCAAATAATACACCGGTGTCCAGTAAGTCGCCGGCCGCGGAAATGCCTTCGTTGTACATAATATCAAATTCCGCCACTTTAAACGGCGGGGCAACTTTATTTTTTACAATCTTGGCTTTAACGCGGTTACCGATAATTTTATCGCCGTTTTTTATTTGGGCGTTGCGCCGGACTTCAATTCTTACCGAAGCGTAAAACTTTAAGGCATTGCCTCCGGTAGTGGTTTCCGGGTTGCCGAACATTACGCCAATCTTCATGCGAATCTGATTGATAAAAATAACCGTGGTCTGGGTTTTAGAAATAATGGCCGTTAGCTTTCTAAGCGCTTGCGACATTAATCTGGCCTGCAGACCCATGTGGCTATCTCCCATTTCACCTTCAATTTCATTGCGCGGAGTTAGAGCCGCTACTGAGTCTATAACAATTAAATCTAAACCATTACTTCGGACCAAGGTTTCGCAAATATCCAAAGCCTGCTCGCCATTGTCCGGTTGAGAAATTAATAAATCTTCCAGTTTTACGCCAATGCGTTTGGCATATTCCGGATCCAGCGCGTGCTCCGCGTCTATAAAAGCCGCGAGGCCTCCCCGCTTTTGCACTTCGGCAATCATGTGTAAAGTTAGCGTGGTCTTTCCCGAAGATTCCGGCCCGTAAATTTCCACTACCCGCCCCTTAGGAATTCCGCCAACGCCCAAGGCTAAATCTAGAGATATACTGCCTGTGGGCGTAGACTCCACATCCATAGTTTTAGAGTCTGATAGCTTCATAATACTGCCGGCGCCAAATTTTTCTTGAATTTGATCCATGGCGCTGGTTACGGCTTTCCATTTCCCTGAATCTTGAGCTAGGTCTTTTGTTGTTTGTTTCGACATAATATTTACCTTTAACATGTAACATTTGACTACTTGGTCAATTGCTAAATATTATTTGTTAGATGTATTTATTTTATATTATACGAACGTTCACCTTATGTCAATTCCCTGTAAATAAGGCCTATTTTAAACTTCCTAGTAAAGATATCCACCATTACTTTACAGGACTGGAGGTGGCAGTCTGAGGGTAAAAAACAACATTACTTAGCGCTTCCTTAGCTCTCCCCATAGCCCCCATGCTCTGCCCGTTAACTGTAACTTTGGTGGCGCCGGCGTCAGTTGTTGAAAGAATAATTTTATCCTTGGCATAAAAAGACTTATTTTCCCCGGGCTGAAAGCTAAAATTTTGCTCCGCTTGCCCATCTATGCCGACTCCTAACACAACCATTGCGGAAAATTCTGCTTTTAATTCCAACCTTCCGGTTTCCGCTCCGCCAGTGTCAGTACCAATAATATTTATGGTTTGACTGACGGATTTATCAAAACGGTTTTTAACGGTTACCACAATTTCTTTCGGTCCTGGATTAAGGCCCAGTTGCTTTTCAAAAAAACCCCTGTTGTCCAGAAAAATATTTTCCCCGTTAATAGAAACATTTAAACCGGGGTCGGTAGTGCCGCGGACAAATACTGAGGAAGCATTAATAACTGTATTATTTCCCGGTTCGAAGATTTTTAAATTCGGCATTTTATTAATGGACCAAACTTGCCAAATAATATAGCCGACGGTTAAAACTACAAAAAAAAGTCCTAAAGTCAGGCTTAAAATTTTTGGGGTGACTACTAATTTTTGAAAAGCTTTTTTAAACCAGGAACCGCCTAAAACTTCTTTCTGTTTGTTTATTTGGAATTCAATTCCTTTTTCTTTTTTAAATTGAGCAATCAAAGTATCTGCCTCAATTGAGTAAAGTCCGGCAAGTTGTTTTAAAAAACCAAGAACATAGACATCCGCAGGCAACTTTTTATATTCTCCTTGTTCTAAAGCGGATAAAAATTGCGGTTTGATGGCGGTTTTTTTTGACACCTCTAAAACAGAGAGTTCTAAATTTTCCCTGACTACAACCAAATATTCGTTTAAAGTTTCAATCTGAATTTTTTTCTTTTCAAATAACAT
>CAYIHW010000013.1:0-6662 GCA_964363335.1 uncultured Candidatus Saccharibacteria bacterium | reverse complement strand
GCTCCTTCACCGGGGCCGATTATGCCTTGCTGTTCCATAATATCAAGCAGCCTGGCGGCCCGGGCATAGCCTACCCGCAACCGCCGTTGGAGCAGGGAAGCCGAAGCCTTGCCGGCTCGCTTAACTTCGTCTATCGCTTCTTGCAGCATTGGGTCGCTGTCTCCGCCCTCCTCGCCATCCAACCCTGAAATTCCCAAAGGCCGCTTGGGCCGTTCCAAAATTTCTTCGTTATAAATAACCGCCCCGACTTGGGATTTAAAGAAATCCACGACTTTTTTAACTTCCTTTTCGCCGATAAAAGCGCCCTGCACGCGCTTGGGTTTGTTGTATTCCGCGGAGGTATAAAGCATATCGCCATTACCTAGTAATTTTTCGGCGCCGGAGTTATCCAAAATTGTCCTGCTGTCAATCTGGCTGGCCACGGCAAAAGCAATGCGGGAAGTGATGTTGGCTTTAATTAAACCGGTGATAATATCTACGCTCGGCCGCTGAGTGGCTAATACTAAGTGAATCCCCACGGCGCGAGCCATTTGCGCCAAACGCACAATCGCGGATTCCACGTCCGCCTGCGCCACGGCCATGAGGTCCGCTAACTCATCTACCAAAATTACAATGTACGGCATTTTTAAGGGCGCGTTTTCGTTGTATTCTATTATATTTCTCTTGCCCGCTTCGGAAAGCAATTTGTAGCGCCGGTCCATTTCCGCCACGGCCCACTTAAGCGCGTTAACCGCTTTTTCGGTTTCAATAACCACAGGCGTGAGCAAGTGCGGAATACCGTTGTACAAATTCAACTCCACTCTTTTTGGATCGATAACAATAAATTTCACGTCCTGCGGCGTGTTGCGGTAAAGCAAAGAAATAAACAAACTATTAATAGACACGCTCTTGCCCGTGCCAGTGGCGCCGGCAATTAACATATGCGGCATCTTGGCTAAATCTACCACCATTGGATGCCCGGCCACGTCGCGTCCCAAGGCAATGGCTAACTTGCTCTTATGATTTACAAAGTCCGCGGTCTGCATTACTTCGCGTAAACGGACAATGGCCGTAGATTTGTTTGGCACTTCAATGCCGACTAAGGCCTTGCCCGGAATTGGCAATTCCATACGAATACTATGCGCGGACAAAGCCAAGGCCAGATCATTTTGCAGGGCGGCAATTTGGGATAATTTTACTCCAACAGCCGGGCGCAAAGTATACTGCGTTACTGTCGGGCCCACATTAACTTCTCCCATTTCTACATCGATGCCAAAATCCGCCAAAGTTTTTTTGATAATAGCCACATTGACTTCTATGTTGCCGCTATCCACTTCGGTCTGATTGTCATCGAGTAAATCAAATTGCGGCAATTTCCAGTCCTTGCGGTCTTCCAAAATAATCGCCTCCATATTTATGGGTGAAGCTTTTCCCGCGGAATTTATTACCTGCGTGGATTTTGGTATGACAATTACCGGCATGCCATTTCCATCACTTTTCAATTTCAGATTTTTATCAAATACCTTTTCTTCCACAAACCCTTCTTTGCCCATGGCATTAATTTTAAGCGGCGCGGGCTTGATACCTGGTGCTTGTTCCAATTCTTGATTTTCCGCTTTTTTCGGCCACAAGGATTTTAAAGAAATATCAAAAGTAATTAACACGGCAATAACTATAAAACCAAACAACACCAGACTGCCGGCCCAAAAACCTAAAAAAGCAAAGCTCGGCTGGGCAAATAACGCCCCAAAATATCCGCCGCCGCGGCCTTCCGCGGCCAAAGCAAAGCCGCTCAGCTCATTGCTTAAATAAAAAATGTGGATGAGTCCGCCTAAGGCGCCGGTCAGCAGTACCGCGCCCAAATAAGTGCGCCAATAAAAACTGCTGCTTTTACCGGAATCTTTTAAATCTTGGTTATATAAAGACACGGCTACGGACAACAAAATTAACGGGACTAAATAAATCATTACCCCAAATACCAAACTTAAAAATTTAAATAAACTTTGTCCCAAACTACCGGCTAAATTAGCCAAGGCTAAAACTATTACCAAAGCTAAAACTACAAAAACCACCACGGCAATCCCCCGCTTGGTCTCCGGCGAGAGATTCAGTTCCGGCCTTTTCATTTTTAATTTCTCTTTGTATTCTTTTTTGTGTCGTCCCATAATAGCTTTAATCCTTTTAGCCCCCCTCCCCAAATCGTGGGGAGGGAAGCCCCGATTTTATCGGGGCGGGGAGAGGTTTATTTTTATACACCCTTTTGTTAATACTGCTACATTTTAGCATTTTTTACTTCCCTTTACTAGCCTTTTCTTCCGGTAAACTCTGCCAAATAAACAGGAACATCATTTTCACTAAGTCTACCACCTCAGCGCTTTCTATTACCGCGCCAAATGGCATATCCCCTAAACTAATGAGCGCCAATTTTTTTCCATAAATAGCAAAGCCTGATTTGGATTTGGAAAGGCTTGATAAAATTCTTGCTTGCCGGATTTGGGGCTCAAATTTTTGAAAAAGTTTGATTTTATAATAGTCACTATCCGTAATCATAAAACATGTTGGCCTGCCAACCTTGTGTCTGTACTCCCTGGTATCTAAAACCAATTCCTCAAAACCTGTTTGTGACAATGACTTCATCCATTCACCGACGGGGCCAAAATAATACCACGGCTCCGGATAAGCCGAGGCCTCTTCCGTAATGGTTTTTATTCCTTCCAAGCCCTGATAAAAATTTAATTTTGGCGATTCAATAATTTTCTTTTGAATTGCTTTTAGCCCGGGTAGTAATTTTTCCAATTCAATTTCCGCGTCCACCACCCGCCGCCGCATTTTTCTGGTGAGCTTAGTTAGTCTATCCGGATCTTCGGCTTTGAACATTTTTTCTTTGCTGTCCGCAACCTCCGAAACCAAACCCATACTGATTAGATGTTGTAAAACCAAATAAGTAGTAGAACGTTTAACTTGGGCTTGGTTGGCAATTACTACGGCTGGGCTCGGTCCCAAACCCAAAACCGCCAAATAAACCTTGGTTTCATTTTCCGAAAGTCCTAGTTTTTCTAATGATTCTTGCATTTTTTTCCTGTCATTAGTGTCTGACAACTCAATTACATAATAATATTATTATAAATAAGCCATAATTGTCAACTTACTAATTAAATATTCATTAACTCTAGACAATATATCAAAAATTGACCAAAATAAATAATTCAAAGGGGAGGAAAAGGAACATGAACAGCGAGGAATGGAAGTTGTGGCTTGAGATGACTGCGAAGCTAAAGTTGTGTGGACGGGAGGCAAGACCTAATTGTCCAACATGCAAAGGGACAGGCACCATAATTGTCCGCGTGCCCGTCCTTGGCCCGCACTCTGAACTCTGCCCGGATTGTTTTCCAATAACGGAAGCAGGCGAAGAGATGGAGGAATAAGATGATATACCAACACATATGTCCTGCAGATCGAGGACAAGATGAAATATGCCCCATCATTTTTTGTGATGGAAAATGGCAAGTAAAGGAGATGGTAGAGATGGGGATGTTCATTGATTGGCGGACAAAGGAGGTGTTTGAAGACAATATCTGCTGCTACTGCAAACAAAAGTTACCTAACCCTCCATCTGCACCTAAGCCATCCGACTAGAAAAGAGGAATAAGATGAATGAACTGCTGATGATGCGTATCCATGTTATTGTTTTCGGAGGTTATACGATTCTGATGTTATCCGTGCTCCAAGTGGGTGTGAAAAGAAAAACCTATCACCGACTGCTCTACATTTGGTGGGTAACCCTTCTCTGGCCGGCTGTGATCGCAATTGGGACTTGGGCATATCTTGCTATTCGCTGGATCGCCTGTCACCTACTATCCGCCTGAACGGAAACCAGGACAACACAATAGGCGAGCGCCGCGCGCTCGCCTTATTCTTTTTTCTTTGTTTTTTCTACAAGTATTTTAAACCCCGCGCCATTTGATGCGGGGTGGCTATTTGTTATTTTCTATCACCCGTGACAAATATTTACGCATGGATGGTAATCTGAATTTTGCCACACGCCAAACCAAGGGGGCGTCAACATTATAATATTCATGGACAAGAATGTCGCGCATACCGGCAATTTCCTTCCAAGGAATTGCCTTATGCTTGTTTCGAAAGTCAGATGGCAAATGTTTAACCGCCTCACCAATAATTGCCAAACGCCGAATAACTTTATCCTGCAAACCAACATCTTCCAATAATTTCTTTTTGGTAGCGTCTTTAATATAATCAGCAACTAAATCCGCGCTTTGTAAAACATGTTCAAGCAGGACTTTTACGCTCTTGCTCATAAAATTTTAATATGTTCCTTTAATACCTGTTTCTTTATAAAAGGCGATAGCCCGCTATATGTAACCAAGTCCACTTTATGACCCAGACGATCTTCTAAATCCAATTTCAAACGAACAAAATCCAGCAAATCGCGATTTTTAGGCATCTCCACTAAAATGTCAACATCACTCCCTTGATGGTTTTCAGCTCTGGCTCTGGAACCGAATAAAGACGACCTTTTAACTCCCGCACGTTTTAAGACCGGTCTAGCGACATTAATTATTTTATTTGAACTCATGGTATTCATAAGAATAATATAACATAAATCGTCAAAAAAATGAAACTAATTTTTAGCGACTTCAAAATTCATTACCTTGATCCCCCTTCTCCCCTGACGAGGGGAGATGTCGTGAGTGCCTCCAAACGACAGAGAGGTCGCAAGCAAACCATAACAGCAAGCTTATTTTTCCGGTAAAGTCCCCCAATACGACATAAATAAAAACTTAACAACTTCGTTAATTAGCCTGTCTTTAATAATTACCGTTTTTACACTCCCCCCGTTAACTGAAACCATACTGACATTATTGCCGAATAAAACCAAAAGCGCCGGAATCCCAAAAGATTTGTCCAAAAATTTAAAATACCGAAACTTCCCCAATTGTTCGCTAAAACGCTTATGCTCTAAAATCTTTTTATCTGTAAGAGCATAGGAAGAAGTGTTTTGCGCCATTCGTTTCAAAGTAAATAAACTATACAAATTTTCCTCCCCCACAATAGACAGCACATTTTCAATAGACCCTAACCAATAAATATTATCTTTCTCCGCTAAAATCTCATTTAACAGTCTCTTCACCCCTTCTTTGCCCTCATAAAAATAAACTTGCGTTGGCAAAGTGTTTAAAAGATTAGCTCTTTCTGCTGGCAACTGCCCCAGCAGTTTTTCCCCGTCAGCGATTTTTTCTTTTTGACTGTCCAAATAATTTTTAATCGCACTTTTTGTGGGCAAACAAATAATATACTTTTTTGCCTTTTTAACTTTTTGGGCAACAAGGCCTTTATTTAACAATTTCTCCAAATAAAAATACACCGTGGTTCTTTTTATCCCGGTTTGCTTGGCAATGCTGGTGGGAGTGTTTAAATCGTGCTCTAAACAAACCATATAAATGGCGGTTTCCTTATCTTCCAGCCCAATTTTCTTTAGCAATTCAATCATATTTGAAAAAGTGGCAACAATTCTTGACGCCATAATTATAGCAAAAATCCTATATTTAGGCAATATTATTAAATATTTTTGCTAAGATTATAATTCGTGACAATACTGATAGACGCTTATTAGGAAATAGTAAACAATTAAATTAGCCTAAAGGAGGCTTTTATGCAACAACTTGAGGGGACACCGCGTCCCCACTATCTAACTGCTGTAGAGAGCTTGAGTACCGATGGTACTCAGCTGAAAGGCTGGGTTAATTTTCCCAGCACCGATCCAACCATTGGCGACCGAATCGATCACGTCAACGTGGCGCATCACCTGTTCGCGGTGTGGAATGCCGCGCATTTGATGTGCCAACGGGCGGGCGCAAGAAGTCCGCGCGCGTACGAAACGACCACGGTGTCACGGCGACCGACTGCTCCTGACACTATGGTGTCAATCAGTGCTGTGGCATCGATTGAGAGGAAAACCGCCAAACGAATCTTCGGTGCCATTTCCGCCTCCTTTCGCAATGGCGGAAAAACCCTGTGCACTGTTTCGGCCAAGTTTGTCGCAAGGCGGACGTGAACCGAAACTAGGCCATTCAAAAAGGCGAGCGTGTTCAGCGCTCGCCTTTCTCTTTTTATCATTCTTAGTTTTATTTTATGAACAAGTATTCGCTGTCTTTGTTACCCATACAGCTCCGAATGCGTGCCAATCTTTTTGAAAGTCACTACTTCATTATCCTCTTGAAATATAGCTCTATAATCACCGGTAACATTAATACTTCTGCACCCCAAATAGGCATTATCAACCGAATGATTTTTTAAAACTGGATTAAATTTATCTTCTAAAAATATATCCAACCTCTCAAAAAACTGATTTTGAATTTTAGGAGATAATTTTTTAAATTGTTTTTTGAAATTTTTGTGTAGTACAGCTTCCATTTATTTGAGCAAATACTTTTTTATTTCTTCCACTGTCTTAAATTTCGACGAAAGATTTTTTCCTAGCTTAATGTCCTTGGATATTTTCTCCAATTCACGGCGGGTTTTTTTATTAAAAACTTCTTCCCCCACCAAACCAATATTTATTTGGTTTTCCACAAAAGCTTTGGTGGCTAATTTTAAAACCGAAGAAAAAGCAATACCCTCGTCTTTTGCTTTTCTCATAGCCTGGTCTTTGAGTTTTTTGTCTA
>CAYIHW010000012.1:0-19710 GCA_964363335.1 uncultured Candidatus Saccharibacteria bacterium | reverse complement strand
ATACCATTTCGGCTTATTATCGTTACCTGCATAAGTTTTTAAACTTTGTTTTGCCTTTGGGCATTAAAGACCCAAAAGATATTGATTTAGAGACCATAAAAAAATACCGGCTTTACTTAAACCGGTTAACCGACGAGAAAGGTAATTCCTTAAAACTAATTACCCAAAACTACCACCTAATTGCCTTACGAGCCTTTTTGAAATATTTAGCTAAACAAGACGTTAAAACTTTGTCGGCCGAAAAAATAGAGCTCCCAAAAAGCCCTCAAAGACAAGTAGAGTTTTTAGAAAAAGACGAGCTGGAACGGTTGTTTGCGGCAATTGCCGGAGAAAAAGACGAGCTCTTGCGCTTGCGTGACGCGGCTATTTTACAAACTCTTTTTTCTACCGGACTGCGTGTTTCCGAACTGGCCTCTTTAAGGATAGAAAGCATTAACCTAGACCGTAGGGAATTTACGGTTCGGGGCAAGGGCGGTAAATTGCGCCTGGTATTTTTGTCGGACGAAGCGGCGGAAAACATAAAAAAATACTTAAGCCGGAGAAAAGACAACAGCAAAGCCCTGTTTGTCGGCCACTCGGAAATTGGCCAAGGCTCCCCTGCCCCTGAGAAAACTGGCGATAAAGCAAAAAAAATAGCAACGGAACAAAAAAAGATTGAAAAAGAAATTGCCAGCCAAGGATACAAAAGTAACAAGAATGATAAAAATACCAAGCTCAGCGGACTTACGGTCAGGCAAATTCAAAGAATTATAAAAAAATATTGCCGGATTGCCGGAATCATTAAAAAAGTTACCCCACACACATTGCGCCACAGTTTTGCCACGGATCTGTTACAAAACGGGGCGGACATCCGCAGTGTGCAAACCCTGCTTGGCCACGCTTCTATTACCACCACACAAATCTACACCCACATTACCAACCAAGGCCTGCGCGATATTCATAAAAAATTCCATAATAAAAAATAAATCTCACTCCATATTCTGGAATGAGATTTATTTTTTTCTGTTGATTCGCATCTTAATTTCTGATTCTTAATTCTTAATTTTCCCTCACACATACCACTTATACTCACTCATGGCGCGCATAGCGTCTTCCATATTTACCTGATATTCGGACTGTTCTTCTTTGCTATATTCCGTCAGCGGTAATTCGCAATGCGGACAAGCCCCTTCATTTTGCCTGCTAAAGCCGCAGACGTCGCGCATATACATATAAAAGTTTTGCACATAAATCACCTCCCTCAAATCATTTTTATTTTTTTCTGCCAATTTAATTATTTTTTCATACTAAACTGCCTTTCTCCTCCTATATATAAGGTTTAGCTCTTTTTTTTATTTATGTCAATAATAATTCTTATTATTTGCCTCATCGACGATGAAAAATAAATTTTCTCAATCAATTAAAGCAAAATTAATACGCGACGTTCGGCAATAAGCATCCCGTTATAAACCGTTTATTCACCACTTTTCCACTTGTTAATCACCGCCGCCGCCGTTTGAAAAATATAGCCATTTATGATATAGTTTATCAAGTTAAATTTATGGTCGCGTAGCTCAGTTGGATAGAGCGTCAGCTTGCGGAGCTGAAGGTCGCAGGTTCGACCCCTGCCGCGATCACCAGGGTCTCGTAGCTCAACTTGCCCCGTTAGATTTGTTTATTCCCCTTGTAGCTCAATGGATAGAGCAGTGCTCTTCTAAGGCATTGATGTTGGTCCGATTCCAGCCGAGGGGACCATGAACCATTCCCCGACGGATGCGGGTCAGGTACATGGCACGCCACTTTCTCCGCTAAAGCTACGAAGTACAAGTACTGCGTAAAGATAAAACGCCCCGCCCTTTGGAACAAAGGGCGGGGCGTTTGTCATCTATAAAAAACCTAAACTTTTTCAGCAAAATACTGTTTGTTTAACTTTACCGCCCAGTACCCTACTCCCATTATTGCCAGCCCCGCCAGCACCAAGGCTAGCGGCCAGCCAAGTCCGGATTCAAAGTATTCCCCGGTTAGTTTTAAAATGTAGCCGATTAAAAACAAAGAGCCAAACACCAAGAACGCTTTGCTCTTAACGTAAACGCTTAAGAAAATTACCCCAAAAACCAATAGCGGATAAATTAATTCCCAAAAAGCATTTTGGTTTGGCGACCAGCCGCCTAGGGCTAAGCTTGAACCTAAAAAGGCTAAAACACCAAACCCATAAAGCACCCCTGTTACGGCTTTAAATGAGGTAGTTTTTAAATAGTAACCCACCAGCATCCAGGCCAAGCCTTCCACCAAAAAGGTGTACTGCCAAATCTTTTCGGAATTCTCGTATAACAAATTTTGCCCCACCACCAAATTGACTAAAAAGTGAAACAGCGCGGTGGCAAAGACAATACCGAAAAATAACAGAATCGTTTGCCGGAAAAACCACAAAGAGCCTAAAAATACGCTGGTTAAAATTAAATAAATTAATACTTGCAAACTGTCGGCCGAAATGTCCATCCCCCATTCCTTAAAGGCAACATTCAAAGCCAATGGGGCCAAACATCCGGCAATTAAAAAGAATGCCTGAGAGATTTTTTTTAAATTTTCATAACGGTACAGCAAAGACCCAACCACATAAGCGGCCACAAAACTGCCCAAGGTAACAAAAATCCTCAAGAATGAAGAAAAGTTATCCCAGTTTTGGTAAGCCAATACGCAAATTCCCAAAAATACAATTCCGCCCCCAATATAGTACATAATTTCCGACAAGGTAAAATGCTGTTTTAACACTTCTGACTGCCCGGAACTACCCACTGGCATGACAGCCAATACTTCCTCCCGGCTAATCTCTCCGGAAAGCGCGAGCTGTCTTAACTCCGCCAGCACTTGTTGTTTATCCATAAATGATTGTTCAAAATTAATTATAATTGTCCATAATTGTTCAAAATTATTTTGCACGTTGATTCTTAATTGCAGAACTTCTGGAAGCTACCATTATTGCTGTTATCTCCTTAGCTTCCTGTAACAATGCATCAATTTTATCTCCTTGGATTGTTTCTGAATCTTTTAATAGTTCCAGCCAAAAACTGGTTTCATCCGCTTCTTCTACTACTATTCCTAATTTTGAAATAAAGTCTTTTACTGATTTTGACTTGCATGCCGCGCGATAATTTGCAGCCACTGATGTTCCTGAGCGAAAGATTTGCCTTCCAATGAGCCTACCTAAAGAATCCTTTTCCAAAAAAGACGACAGCTTCATAACCCTTAAAGCAAACTCCTTTGTTCTATTTTGTAAATCATTCGGGTTCATAATTGCCTTTTTCAATTATGGTCAATTCTGGTCAATTTTACTTAATTATGGACAATTATCTATTCTACCCAGCCTAAAAACTGCATATTATAATAATCCGTACTATTTAATTTTAGATTTAATTTTGTACTGCGGTTGTGGCCTTTAATAAACCAGCTGTTATAATCTCCGCCGCCGGAGCCAAAAAGAAAATCCCCATTGGAATTTCCCCGCTCCACCTTATAACCGTCCGCCGACGCTTGGCTCGGGTCAAGGCGATATTGTGAAGCTTGCTGAATATTCAACTCCGTGGCTATATTGGTGGTCACATTATACAAAAATAAACGTGAGTCCGATGCAACCGGTTTATAATAAAGCGCTGGGGTTATAGTCGCTGAAGGATTTTCTCTAATATAACCGTCGGAAACCAAATATTTCGATTGCCCGTAATTATAATAATTATCGCCGGTCATATAAATAAAATTATGCGCCGGTTTTTTGCCCAAGCCCGGCAAATAAATTACCGCAGCTAAAACCAGAATCATTAACACCGGAATGCAAAGCGCTATAATTAAGGGAATGTTTTTTTTATTCACCCCGTTAGAAATCTCCATAAATATTATTTTTCTTAATTAATTCCCGTTCAAAGCAATTTTTTATCGATTTTACTTCTAACGGGATTCATATTACTCTCCTTTGTTAAGGGTAGCTTAATTATACCATATTCTGTATAATATGATTTGTATGGCAACATCTTATATCCTAAATCTTACATCTTCCCATGCAAGAACGCGTGCAAAAATTCATTAGCCAGTCAGGCACAGCCAGCCGCCGCAAAGCCGAGGAATTCATTAAGTCCGGTCAGGTTCTTATTAATGGCCGCAAAGCCAAACTTGGCGACAAAGTTGACCCGCAGGTTGATGAAGTTAAAGTTTACGGCAAACTGATTAATAAGTGCGAAGAATTAGTATACATTATGCTCAACAAACCCAAAGGCTATGTGGTAAGCAAAAGCGACCCTCAACACCGCAAAACGATCTTTGAACTATTACCGGAAGACTTAAGAAGCAAAGTTTGGAATGTGGGCCGGCTCGATGCCGACACCGAGGGGCTGCTGGTATTAACCAATGACGGCGATTTAACCCAGGAGCTCTCCCACCCGAAATACGAACACGAAAAAGAATACGAAGTTTCCACTCAGGAACCGCCAACCGAAAGCCAGTTGGAGCATTTGCGCACCGGCGTAGAAATTTCCACCGGCACCACCTACCCGGCTCAGGTAAAACAGCGCGACGGCAAAGTCCGGATTATTATTCATGAAGGCAAAAAACGCCAAGTCCGCCGAATGTTTACCACCGTGGGATTAACCGTTACCAATTTAAAACGCCTCCGCGTAAATAAACTTCTCCTGCCCAAGGAACTCGCCTCGGGCCAGTTTAAGTTGGTAACGAAGGAAGAAATCTTATAATTTATGATGTAAGATATAAGATTTATGACGAACAATAAAACAAATTTAATAACTCTATTATTTGCGGTGATTGTAACAATCAGCGCCTTGTTTTTTATTGACTCGAGATATAAGGTTATTATTGTAAATGCTCCAAAAATAACCCACACCCCTGCTCCTGTTGTAAAAACCGATAGATCATCATCCTCTACTACACCTACAAGCTCTGAGCCAAAAGCTAACCTCCTGCTCCCAGTTCCCTTCACTCCTCAAGCCCCAACCGGCAATTGGGACAAGTTACATAATGAAGCCTGCGAAGAAGCCAGCGCCATAATGGCCGCGGTTTATTTTGGGACTGCGTCTCCATCCTCCCCTGGCTCTTCGGCCACGAGCTCAGGGTCGAGTGACGAGGGGAAGATGCCCGCAGGGCAGGAGAGGTTAGTAAAACTTCCCGCTGATTTTGTGGAGCAAGAAATCACTAAACTCACAACTTGGGAAATGCAAACTTTTGGCTACAATTTGGATATTACTTCCGAAGAAGTAGTAAAAATGATTATTGCTAATTATGGTCTGCAAGCCAAAATAATAACCGACGTAACCGAAGACAATATAAAAAAAGAACTGGCGCAAAACCATTTGGTTTTACTGCCAGCCAACGGACAGCTCCTCGGAAACCCCAACTACAAACAACCGGGCCCAAAATATCATATGCTGGTAATTCGCGGCTATACCCCAACTTCCATTATTACCAACGACCCAGGCACGCGCAACGGCCTAAATTACGCTTATGACTTTGATACGCTATACAACGCCAACGGCAACTGGGACCACGAAACAGAAAAGGTTGATTTAAATATAAAAAATATTATAATTATTTGGAAATAAATTTGTAGCAAATTTACCACATATGTTATTAATTTGCTACAAATGTATTTTACTGTTAAACTAATCATATGAAATACGAAAAAATTGCCGGGCATGTCAAAAATGCCACACCAGACCGACGACTGGTAAAAATAGATCTAACGGACAAAGGTATTGAAAAGCTGAAGTCAGCCGGACAAATTGCTTTGGCTCTAATAGGTGCATTAGGAGTGGCTACAGTTGCGATAGTTGCCCCCAATCTTTTAACTGTGTTTAATAAATTCGGTAAATTTACAAAAAATAAACAGCGGTGGAACCACAAAGAAAAACAAAAAAAGATTGTTCAAATTTTCTATTACCTCAAAAAAACCGGCCAAATAAAAATTAACGCGGAGAAAAACGAACTTGAAATACAGCTCACGGAAAAGGGCAAAAAAAACCTGGACAAAATCAACTTCCAAACCTTAAGTATCCCCAAACAAAAAAAATGGAACGGCAGATGGTGGCTGGTAGCAGCAGATATCCCTACTAAAGAATTTCGCTTGTATGCCGACTACTTCAGAAAAAAAATTAAACAAATGGGGTTCTATCCTTTGCAAAGAACCTTGTGGGTTTATCCATATAACCCGGTGAAGCAAATAGAGTTTACGGCAAACCACTTCCATATTGGGCGTTTCGTGACCGTAATGGAAATTTGCAGCTTAGATCAAGATGACGAAAAAAAGTTAAAAAACTATTTTTGGTAATTTAAATTTTGTATCAAATTTACCACATATGTTATTAATTTGCTACAAATTTATTCTAATTTTTCTGAAAATTTTTCTAAATGCCTAGAAGCATACAGTAGATGCCTAGATAACCCATCTAAAATACTGTCTAACTCTGTATTCGATAAATAACGATTGCTTGTTTGCAACCCAAGTTTATTTATTTGTCCAGGCGGCAATAACACAGACAGTGCTTTTGCTTTTGGAATCCCCTCTTCGGTTACTGCTTTGATTGCGTTACCCATAGTTGAACGAAAGTCAATTATATCAAATATAGCATTCGCTTCATCTCCTCTCTCTTTGTCTAAGTCATCAAAATATTTTAAAACCTTAGCCGTCGTTCCATGTTTTTCTATAATCGCAGTCCTCACTTCTTTAAGATTTTGGTCAATTTCAGAAATTTTCGCTAAAAAAACCTTTATTTGCTGTTCAAATAATCCTTTTAATTCTTTTAAAGAATTATCTTCTTTTAACTTATTTTCAGCATCAAGCTTGTCTAATAATTCTCCTAATTCAAACTGTTGCTGCGCTACAACTTTGCCCTTGCCTACTCTAACACTATAAATTATTGTTTTTCGGCTAACTTTATTCTCATCCAATAAAAGTTTATAGTTTTGTTGGCACTGTTTACAAGGATAAACTACATCATGAGATTGCGTGTCAATCTCTCCGGTATTTCTACTTGGAGATGTTGTTACGATTGCCGCAATAAAACCTTACTTTTTTAAATCCCCTTCCTGTATTTCCACACCTTTTTCTTCCAATTTTTTATCCTCATCGCTAAAATATTTTCTTTGAGTTAGCGCATTGTTTTTGGCAGCCATTTCCGCGCAAACCCTGTCGGGGTAAGCCAACATTCTAGCTGATTTTTTTATGTTTGCTCCGGTTACAATTTTTGGCTCGGACAAATCAAACCCGTTTTCCAAAATTAGCATACTACAACCAACATGCATTGGTATAAGTCTTTTCTTGTCCCAATGTTCTGCTCTTTCTGAAGCTGATATAGCCGCAGTTACCATAGAATTTTTATGGCTCTCAAAAAGTTGAGCTAACGCCACTTCAATCTCTGGCGGTATTTTTTGTTCGACAAAATTTATTTGTGATAATTCATGAAACATCTAATTATTCCTCTCTCTCCCCTATTTGTTGTCTCCACATAGCATAATACAAACCTTTTTGGTCTACAAGTTCTTGGTGTTTGCCGGCTTCGACGAGTTTGCCTTTTTCTAACACATAAATACGATCCGCGTGCATAACAGTAGAAAGACGGTGGGCTATTAAAACTGTAATTTGATTTTTATTCTGCGACAGTTCTTTTATGGTGTCGGTAATTTGCTGTTCGGTTAAAGAATCCAAACTGGACGTGGCTTCGTCAAATACCAAAAGCGATGGGTTGCGCAGCAAAGCGCGGGCAATGGACAGGCGCTGTTTTTCCCCGCCGGACAGTTTTACCCCGCCCTCGCCAATTACAGTATTTAACCCTTCAGTAGCCCGCTGCATTAAACTGCTAGCGGCGGATTGTTTTAAAACTAATAACAGGTCTTCATCAGTGGCCCCTTCCCTGACAAAAGTTAAGTTGTCGCGAATACTGCCGGCAAAGACCTGCGTGTCTTGAGTCACCAAACCAATTTGCGATCTTAACTCGGCTAAGTCTATATTGTCCGCGGTCAAATTATTATATAACACTTTGCCGTTACTGGCATTGTAGAGCCCCACCAATAATTTCACCAAAGTGGTTTTACCGCTACCGGACGGACCCACAAAAGCAATAGTCTGACCGCTGGTGGCTTTAAATGAGACATTCGATAGCGCGTCGCGAGAACCGCTTAAATGCCGAAAAGTAACTCCATCTAAACCAATTTCATTTAGCTTGCCCAGTTTTTGAGGGGCTAAACTCTTTGGCTCTTTTGGCCTGGCCATAATATCTTTAAAGTTTTGTAAACTGGCTTGCGCTTCGCGGTAGGTGTTAATGACATTACCCAATTCTTGAAGCGGCTGGAATAGGAAGAAAGAATAAATATACAAAGAAAAAAATTCTCCTAGAGTAATTGTGCGTAAAAATACCAAGTACAGCATAACAAATAGCATCCCCACTCTTAGGGCGTTCACCAAAGTCCCCTGAATAAAACTTAAAGAGCGGATATACTTAATTTTTTGCAGTTCCAATTTTAAAATTTCTTCCGTGGTGTGGTTGAGCCGACTTATTTCCTGGCTCGCTAACCCCAAAGATTTTACCAGCTCAATGTTGCGCAAACTTTCCGTGGTGGAACCGGCCATAGCCGCTGTCTGAGCGACAATTTTGGTTTGAATAGTCTTAATTTTTTTACTTAAAAAAGTACTAGCCGCGCCGAGCAGGGGCACCATAGAAATATAAACCACGGCCACAATCCAACTGACTTGAAATGCGTAAATAATTACAAAAATAAAACCAATCAGGGTGGTGAATAACACATTTATGCAAGCAGTAACTAAACTCTGTACATTCAGCCTAACCTGTTGCAATATTCCTAAAGTCTCCCCGCTTCTCTGATCCTCAAATACTTGGTAAGGCAACTCCAAGGAGTGAGCCAACCCGTCGGTATACATTTTGGCGCCTAGCTTCTGGGTAACGGTGTTGACGTAGTAGTCTTGAAAGTTTTTAGCAACCCGCGAAACAAAAGCCACGCCCATGGAAGCTAACAAAAGCAGCCCGGCGCCGTGGATAAATTGCGCTTTGGTAAACTGCTCAAATTTGGTCACATAATTGTCCAACACAAGCCTGAAAATGTACGGGTCCAGCAGGGAAAAAATTTGGTTTATGGCAGCCAAAACTAAAGCCAAGGCAATTAGCTTCCAATTAGCTTCCAATAACTTTTTAAATACTTTAATAAAATGTGCATGTGCAATTCTTACTTAATAAAGAACTGGCCGACAAAAGTAATTATTACCGCAAAAGCGATAAAAAATGCCGATCCTCTTAAAAACCATTTGGGAAACCCTTTGGAAATATAAGTTTCCCCCATAATTTCCGGGTTTTCCGAAAACCGAATTAAAAAATAAAATACCACGGGAAGTATCGCGCCGTTTAAATAATTCGCGTAAATAGTTAAACCAAACAAATTTATTTGTGGGAACAAAGACACCACTAGACCCAAGACAATTTGCAAAATAAAAAAAGTGTAGAACACCCGGCCCTTGCCAAAACTGGCGTTGAGTGTCCGCTCGTAGCCGAACAATTCGGTAAAAACATAAGCGGTGGCAAGCGGAACGATAATTAAGCCCAATAAGGATGCCGCTAACAGACCGACAGCAAATAAAATGTAAGAAAAATTACCGGCCAGGGGGCGAATAGCCAAGGCCGCGGTTTGGGCATCGGAAATTATTGTATGGTTGGCAAATAAGGTATAGGTAACGGCAATGGCCATCATCCAGGAAAAAACATTGGTTAGAATGGCGCCAAAATAAACTTCCGCTCGCTGTTCTTTTAACTGCTCGGGCTTAATACCCTTATCGGCAACAAAACTATTTATAAAAAACTGCCCCCAAGCCGTAACGGTTGTGCCAAGTACGGCGATAAGCGTAAACCAATAGTTTAAATCCCCTACCAGGCGCCTTTCCGGAAAAATTAAGCTGTGCCTTAAGGCCTGGCCCCAATCCGGCTTGGACAAAAGCGCGGAAACAATATAGGTGGCGTAAAATAAAATCGTCACTAAAAATATCCGCTGTAGGTTTTTAAAATTTAAAAACACCACTGCTAAAATTAAACCCAAGCACAACAACACCAGCAAACCCTGCCAATGCGCCCAGGCCATCCACCACGGCAAATCAAACAGCTGGACAGCGGATTTTAGCCCTGCCACGTTTTGCAAAATAACAGACTGGCTAGCCACAAAATAGGCTATAAACAAAGCCACCGAAATCCGCACGCCGTAATTTTCCCGAATTAAATCCCCTAAACCCTTGCCCGTAACAATGGCTATGCGCGCGCCAATCTCCTGAGTAACCCCTAAAAGAATAGTGGTTAATATGACAAAATATTGGGAACTCATACCATACAAAGAAGCGGCCACCGAATAAGTCGCCACGCCGGCGGCGTCGTTGTCGGCCATGGCCGTTATTAGCCCCGGACCCAAAACCGCCAAAAACACAAGGAATCTGGCTTTATTTCTTTGCCAAAAATTGTTCATAACAAATTTCTAAGCGCGCGGGAACAATTGCCGCATAATGTCGTCAATTGTTACTACCCCGACTAATTTTTTCTCTTTATCCAACACCGCGGCGGAATATAAATTATATTTTGTCATTAACTGCATTATTCTTTCTATTTTATCACCGGTTTTTAAAACAGAGGCTTTGGAAAACCGTTTAGCTAGCTGACCCATAGTAGTATCCTTGTCGGCGATAATTATTCTTCTTAAAGACACTACCCCGTAAAAATTCCCTTGGGCATCAACCACATAAATATACATAATAGAACGAAAACCATCGGAAAGTTTTTTTATAGTCTCCGTTGCTTGTTGCACAGTTGTCTCCGGCGGACAACTAACATAATCCACTGTCATTAAACCGCCCGCGGTGTTGTCAGGATAAGCCAACAACCGACTAACACTTTGAGCTTTTAAGCCAGCGACTTGGGATAAAAATTCACTGGATTCTTCCGAAGAAAAAGTCTTAACCAAATCCACCAGTTCGTCGCTGGACATTTGGGACATAATCTTACCGGCACTTTCCGGACCTAAATACTTAATTAAAATTGTTTGAAGTGCGGGGTTCACCTCCTCCAATACTTTAGCCGCCTCACGGGAATCCAAAGCCGCCAGCAAACTACTGCCGTATTTAACATCCAAATCTTCCACAATGTTGGCTAAGTCCGCCGGGTGCAAATGCCTTAGGTCTTCGGCCGCGGTATTCAGCTCTAAACCTTTTTTGCTGTCTACCAACGTGGCCTGGCGCCAATCAATTAAGGAAACGGTAAAAGGCTTGCCTAAAAATGACCCGGCCAAACCTAAACGCCTTAAAAGTCCTTTAAAGCTGGAATCAATCCCCAACACACAGACTTTATTTTCAAAATTTCCAATACGTAAATCATTCACCCGGACTACTCTGGTTCCGGCCACATCCACAATTTGCTTGTCTAAGACTTCTTTTTTTAAGTACACAAACTGGCCTTTAGGCAATTCATTTTGCGTGGCCTTATTAAACAAATTTTTTAAAGAAATCTCACTGCTATTAAAATTCGCCACAAATTCATAAGGGATAAATTTTATACCGTCTTTGGCTTTAACCACCAAAAACTCCAGCGGAGCAAAGGAGTCCGCTTTGGGCGAAATTAAAATATCCTGTAATTTGCCAACCGAGTCGTCGGAACTGTCAGTTATAGTGTTGTTTAACAATTCGCTGATGTATGGCATAGGCGCAATTTAAAAAATGCAAAAAATAAACTTTTGCTTTATATGATAATGTTTGCCCTAAAAACTAATAATTTATTTTAACATACCTGTCTAGGTTTGGCCATTACTTAAAGGGTTATTCGCTAATTACCTTCTTGCCAATTAGCGACACTAAAGTCACAATAATTGAGCCCCAAAATGCCGGCCAAAAACCGGCAACGGAAAAACCTTTCACAAAACTTGCCGCCCAAAACATTAACGCATTAATCACTAAAAAGAAGAGTCCAAAAGTTACAATGCTTAAAGGTAGGGTTAATATTTTAAGGATTGCCCCTAAAGTGATATTTAATATTCCTAAAACCACGGCCACCAAAACAGCCACCCAAAAACTGGCAATAACAATTCCCGGAACAATAGATGCGGCGGCGAGCACGCCAAGGGCGGTAAATAACACCTTTAAAACAAATTTCATATATAAATTTATTAATTATACTTTATTATACCATTTTTTGGCCATGGTTGCCGAATTCAAATGTCAAGCCATGCCTGATGTTGTCCTAACCTGAATAAAGCGGTAAAATGGATTATGAAGAAATCCCTACTATATTTAGTGTTTATCCTCAACCTTGGAGTAGTAATTTACCTTTGGGCGAATGGATCTAATTACTTGCTAACATCCGGAGCGGACAGTGGCCGGGTTATTGCTCTGGGTCGCTTGATGGGACTATTGCTGGAATTTTTTATTTTGCTGCAACTGATTTTAATCGGCCGGATTACTTTTATTGAACAACAATTTGGCCATGACCGGTTAAACCTAATTCACCGCTGGGTCGGTTATGGAATTGCCATATTTTTACTCAGCCATCCCCTCCTGCTAACTTTAGGACACAGCCAGCTTAGCGAAACCTCCTTTATTACTCAATTTTCAAACTTTTTGAAAAACTGGGAAGATGTTTTCAAAGCTTTTTTGGCGGTTTTTCTATTTGTGGGCGTAATTATTTCGTCCATTGTTATAGTAAAAAAACGCCTACGTTACGAAACATGGTATTTTACGCACCTTTTAATGTACGTAGCGATTGCCTTGGCTTTTGGCCACCAAACCAACACCGGAGACATGGCCAATGGTAGCGCCCTTTATTATTGGCTAACAATAAATTTTCTGGTCTTTGGTTTAATTTTACTTCATCGCTGGCTAGCCCCCTTTTATAAATTTTTCAAACACAGGTTTTATATTGATAAAGTGGTTGCAGAAACCACTGATGTATTTTCCATATACCTTAAAGGCAAAAACTTGCAAAATTATAAATTCCTTCCCGGACAATTCGCCAACCTGACCTTTTTGCAATCTGCAATGTGGTTCACCCACCCGTTTTCTTTCTCCACTGCGCCAAACGGACAATTTTTACGGTTCTCCATAAAAACTTCCGGGGACTTTACCAACAGAATTAATAATCTTAAACCTAATACCAAAGTTATTCTAGATGGCCCGTTGGGCGTATTTACCGTCAAGCAAGCCAAAAAAACTAAATTTTTACTGCTGGCCGGTGGGATTGGCATTACCCCTATTCGCGCGCTCGCCGAACAACTAGCCATACAAAAAACCGATGCAACAATACTATATGGTTGTAAAACCGAAACCGACATTGTGTTTAAAAATGAACTTACCAACTTAAACATAAAACATTTTTTTCTGTTATCGCAAACAAAAAATCAGGCCAAGGATAATTTCTTGCCGGGACGGATTTCCGCGGAAAAAATTAAACTGCTTGTTCCGGATTTTCTGGGCCGTGAAGTCTATTTGTGCGGTCCAAACAATATGATACAAGGATTGCTAACTGACTTACGGGCTTTAAACATCCCAAAAAACCAAATCCATTACGAAAAATTTAATTATTAATTAAAGAAAGGGTTTCCCATAATTCAGTGAAACAAACTGTTACTTATTCCCGATATAACAAATATCAACAAAATAATTAAAAGGAGCATATTATGATACAGAAAAAAAACTTTGCCATATTTATGGCAAGCATGATGCTGTTTTTGGGGCAGCTTATTCCCCAAAGCATTCAGCCCGTATTGGCCGCGGCAACAATTCCCGCCGCGCCCACCGTGAATGTTAGTTCAGATAGCGCCACTGGCGCTTCGGTAGCCTTGCCGGCCTTTACTCTAACAGAAGGCGTAGCGGGCGATATTGCCGCCGGTACTTTAACCTGGGCTTTGCCTACCGGCTTTGTGTTTGATAATAATGCAATTGCGAATGTAGTGTATACCGGCACAGGACTTGCCGGCTCCAGCACAACAAGCTTTTTAGACAACACTCACGTGAGCCTAAATATTACTTCCACCTCGACTATCGCTGGCAGTTTAACTATTGGTTCAATAAACCCATTAAAAATTAAAGCCAGTAACGGCACTCTTTTGGCTACAAACGGCCAAATTACACTTAGCGCCGGAATTGTTGCAGGAATAACTTCAACCACCAGCTTTGACAGCTTAACGCAAGTAGCGGGAGCGGCAAATAAATTACAATTCTCGGTTCAACCACAAGCAACATCGCTAATTAATACTTCACTCTCGAATTTCAGCGTTTCCGTACAAGATCAATTTGGCAATTTAGTAAGCGCCGACAATGGCCGCACAATTACCCTAACCCCCGTTGTGGTCGGTTCCAGCACCTTAGGAACTCTTTCCGGCAGTATTGCTATAAATACCACAGCCGGAGCATCAACTTTTACCGGCATAAGTTACAACCAAATTGGCACAATTCAACTTCGAGCCAATGCTTCACCCTTAGCCAGCAACCTAAGCAACAACATTCTATTTTCCGCTACCTCCACGCCAACCTGCTCAACTTCCAATCCCATAAATGCCCGCTTGCTAAAAAACGGAATATTGGTAAAAATTGATGACAGCGATACCGTATACATGGTAGTAAACAATACCTTGCGTCCATTTATGAGTGCGGCAATTTTCCACGCCAAAGGCAAAAAATTTAAACATATCGAAAAAATTTCCAAAGATTTGTTCAAGCAATTAGGCATGGGCAAACCGGTTAGCCAGCGAGACGACGAAGACGACGAAGAAGATGATGACACCGTAATTACTCCCCCAATTTATTGTTTACCTGCTTCCACCTCAACCCCTTCCAGCCTAAGCAACTTGCCGGAAGGAACTGTGGTTAAGGTTCCGGGAAACCCTACCGTGTATTTGGTATTAAACGGCCAACTTCAACCGATTTCTTCTTTAAGCATTTTTCACTCTTGGAAAAAACGCTTTGAAGATATTAAAGAAATTCCCGTCTCAACATTAAACACCCTCCCCTTAGGTTCTCCGGCAACTTTTGCCGACGGCACCTTGCTTAAAGGCCCGAACCATACAATTTATGTGGTAAAAAACGGCCAACTTTACGGCATCACCAGTATGAAAGTAATGCAAAAAAATGGTTGGTCATTAAGCAGTGTCCTGCAAGTGCGAGGACAAGACTTATCTAGCCTTACCACCGGCGGTATAGAAGATTAATAACTAAAGCAAAGCTCTCCCCGCCCCGATATATCGGGGCGGGGAGTTTTTGTTTTTGATCATCGCCACAGGGGTGATTTTTTGGTATTCTTTAGATATGAACGAACCAACAGAACAAAATAATCAACCCTGTCTAAATTGCGGCTACCCAGCTCACGCTGGCCATACTTCTGACTGCCCTTTGTCAAACAAAGAGGCAGAGAGCGAAACTCCATATTCCGTGGGTTATAGCTTGGTACCAAAACAACTCAAAAAATTTATTATTCCCCATGCTGCCGAGGGGCCAAATATTCACGAACTCTATACAAAAATAGATTTCAAAATGCCTGTTTCTTTCCATATTGAAGGAAATGACTTTTACATTACTGGCGTACAAAGCGAAAATAATACAGGAGCTATTATCTGGGGCAATATTTCAGGTGACGAAGTAAAAATTAAACATATTGAAATTGCCAAAAATTTAAAAAATAAGGGAATTGGCAGAGCTTTGCTTGCCGACCTGGAAGATCAACTAAAAAAACAGGGAGTTAAAACCGCATACGCAACATTTGGTAAAACAAGAACGGTGGAATTTTTTATTAAAAATGGATATAAAATTGTACCGATAGAATCATTAACCGTAGAAGAACGAGCAAGGCTCGATGTTGACACGGCTGATTTTGATACAAGAGTGGATAACGAAGACAGTTTTAGAGAATTAAAAGCAAACGAGGGAATAGAGTTTAAAAAAATTCTAATGATAAAAGAAATGGATAAAAAATAATGGCTTATCTCCCCTATACGGATTCAGGCGAATACCAAAAAGAGATTGCCGAGCAATACAAAAAACGCATCGGCAGTTTTGATGCTGGCGAGGTGGTAGAAAGTTTGCATAAACTTGGTTTTACGAAAATTAAAGCAGAAGACTTACAAACCACCACGGCTGGCAATATGAACGCCACTTACCTAACGCCTGACTTAGTAATCAAAATCAACAAGCGGGGCGATATGCCTTACTTTTACGCCAACAAGGTAGCGTCTGACAAGTTAGGCGGCAAGATGCCGGTCGTGGAAGTTTTGGCTTATGACTATTTTGATAAAACCGGCTTTGAGGTGTTGGTGATGAAAAAAGCCCTTGGGCAATCGCTTCTGGATACGATTTTTGACTTGCCACAGGAGGATGTTATTGTAATTTTTAAACAAGTGCTAGAAGTAATTAAAGCTCTATTAAATATCAAATTTGATAACTTCGGCTGGTTAAACCTACAAACAGAAGCTTACCCGACATACGGCGATTTTATTAATAGTGAATTGGAAAAAAACTTGGTCAAAATCAAGGAACAAAACTTATTTAGCGAACAGGATATTCAAAAAGTCAAACAATATCTGTTAAAAAATCTGGACGTATTTCAAGACGAAACTTCTGTTTTTATCCATACCGATACTCATATGGGAAACTTCCTGCACGTGGGCAATAAGCTGACAGCGTTGATTGATTTTGACTGGTCAATTAAAGCCCCAAAATTCAGAGTGTTAGCAAAACTTCTTTCGTTCCTATATGACCCGCAACAATTTATCGAAGGTTCCAATTACTTTGAAAAATACAAAGGCAAAAACTTTATGTTCTTAATGCCTACTCTAAAAGCGGAATTAAAGGAATTATTTGATGACAAATTACTGTTAAAAAAATTAAATTTGCATTTTGTTAGCGAAGGCTTAATGTGGATAGCCGAAGGTTGGTCAGACAATTGGAGCAAGGAAATGATGAAAACCATTTTGAAAAACGAATTACCAGAAACCGAAGAAGGATTAAAACAAACTTATTGCGGAAAAATTTTAAACGTTTAAAATATGCGACAACAAGAAGTTATAGAATTATATAACGAATTAGAAAATTTAGGTACTAAAATTTGGATTGACGGTGGATGGGGCGTTGACGCTCTTTTAGGTAAACAAACTAGGACTCATGAAGATTTAGATATTGCAATAGAATGGAAAGACGTACCCAAACTCCGTAAATTTTTAGGAAAGCAAGGTTATAAGCAAATTAAAGAGGACAGCCAGTGGAACTTTGTTTTAAACGATAAAGACGAGAGGGAAATTGATATCCACGCTTTTGTGTATGATGACAAGGGAAACATCGTGGATGGAATTATGTACCCTGCCGAATCATTAACCGGCACAGGTTCTATTCGGGGTCAAGAAGTAAGATGTATTTCCGCGGAATATATGGTGAAGTTTTTAGCTCCATGGATACACAAGCATCCTCATAAATATTTAACAGCCGTTTCTGCTTTATGTAAAAAATTTAACATAAATTTGCCGCAAGAATACAACCACTTTAAAAGGCAAGTATAATTATGCTTACTCCCAACCAAGAAAAATATCTGCTGACCATACCAGAGGACAAGGTTGCAATAATTAAACCTTTTGACCCAAGTGTTAAGGAAACCGCCCGAGCCATTATCCGGCAAATAAAAAATGAAATGCCTAATTTAGAAGTGTTTTTTGGCGGGGCTTCTGCCTTGGGTATAGCAGGACAAAACGATATAGATTTAAACCTGCTTAGCACGCCAGAAGACTACAGTAAATTTATACCTGCCTTGACTGAACTTTTCGGCAAACCTACTAAAACTAATCCGACCTTGATAAAATGGGAATTTCAACGTAGTGGCTTTGACGTTGAACTTTATTTAACCGACCGTAATTCCCCCGCCTTACAAGAACAAATTAAAACTTACGAGTTACTTCGGGACAACCGAAGTCTGCTAATAGAATACGAGCAAATCAAACTGGCTTGCAACTGCTTGCTGTTTCAGGAATATATGCGAAAAAAATATGAGTTTTTCAATAAAATTTTAGCCAAATAATCTATTGAGGTAACTATGACCAAATCCCCTTACAACACAGCCAAGCTGAATAAAATTTTAAACTCAGCAAAAGGATTAATTAAAAAACTAACCTCCAAACCGCATTGTGAAGTAAAAAAAAATCCGTCTACCTAGGGCGTTTATTTAATTAGAAACACAAAACAAGAAATTATCTACGTTGGCAAAGGCAAAAACTTAAATCGCTGGATTAACAATGAACACATTTCAGGAGAACTTAAAATTTCAACCAGCACTTTCAGGCGACACATTAACAGACAATTAAACATCTTACCAGGCAAGGAACTGCGTAAATGGATAATTGATAACTGCCTGTTTTCATACATTGAAATCCATGATTCAGATTTATGCGATATGGTGGAGGGTTTAGCCATACTGGTTTTAAGGACAAATGGACATAAACTTCTAAACTATTTTGTTTTTTAACCGAAAAGGTTGACCAAAACCTTAAAAACTGATATACTATCTTCACCTGACACCTCTCAACTCCGCTTGGGGTCTGCGACAGGTAGTAGATGTTTGACACAGCAAACATCAAATGTAAGCTCTTGCCAAATCTGTGTAAGAGTTTTTTTGTTCCTTTGCGGTTTCATTGGATATTTGAAATTTATTATTTGATATTTCTTTATATGGTGCCCGTAGTTCAATGGTAGAACGCCACTCTGTGGCAGTGGTCACGCGAGTCCGATTCTCGTCGGGCACCCCAGTAAACATTTTGTATCTCTTAAACTCTGCTTCAACGCCCTTTAAGGGACAGGACTAAAAGAATATGGATATATTACAAATTTTACTTGCTCTTGGTAGCTTAGGAATAATCGGTTTTGTTTTGTTCTGGTTTGGGGTAATCTTTAAAGTTGGCCCAAAAATAACTCAAAACCAAATAGACAAAGACCCCCGGTTTAAATGATCCGCCTTTTAGGCGAATTTTATGCATCCGACCCTGTATTGTTTGTTAAAAAAATGCTAAGATACTTTTACCTTATTAACATCTAATTAGTAACAAAAAAACAATGTCACACCACAAAAAAATATTTCAGGAAGCCCTGTTTTCATGGCTACCCCTGGCAGTTGCCATAATTATTATGTCCGGTTTAGTCTACGTAGTAGCCCAGCAAAACTACCGCCTCACGGCTAATGATCCGCAAATTCAAATTGCGCAAGATATTGCCGCCGCTTTAAATAAGGGTGATGTGCAGGCCGATGCCATTGTTCCCCCAACGCCGACCACAGAAATGACCAATTCTCTCTCCACCTTTGTAGCTATTTATAGCGCCACCGGTACGCCGATCGGTTCCTCCGCCGCTATAGATGGCAAACTCCCCACCATTGCGGAAAAAATCCTTGTAGCCGCTAAAAAGAGCGGCGAGAGCCGCATAACATGGCAACCCAAACCGAATTTACGAATTGCCACTGTCATTACCAGCTATTCAAACCCCACTGCTTCCGGTTTTGTACTTGTCGGCCGCTCCTTAAAAGAAACCGAAGTTCGCATTGCTCAATTGGGAATTATGTCCGCCATTGCCGCTTTAATTGCTCTGGCTTTAAGCTTTCTAGTAATGCTACAAATGGCCAAAAAAAATACTGTAGTACATGAACATCATGAACACACAGCGGAGCATCATCACAC
>CAYIHW010000011.1:0-19868 GCA_964363335.1 uncultured Candidatus Saccharibacteria bacterium | reverse complement strand
CCAAAAACAGTCCCAAACCACAGGATTATTGGCACTAATAAGTAGTTAAGCCAGCCAAGATACAAAAATACCAAAACTAATAAAAACCCATAGCGCTCTAAAGATAAAATTTTCTGCATCCAAAAATCCGGCGCCAGGGAGGCTAAAATTTTACTGCCGTCTAGCGGCGGAATGGGCACCAAATTAAACGTACCCAGTACCAAGTTAATTAAAATCGCCTGAACCAAAATTGGGTATGATATCTCGTTTGCTAACCCCAGCTTAATTGGTAAAACAAGTACTAGAGCCAACGCGAAATTAGACAGCGGTCCGGCCAAACTTACCAAGGCCATTCCTTTTTTTGGGTCACGCAGATTATTAAAATTTACCGGCACCGGCTTGGCCGCGCCAAAAATAATCGGCGAACCTAAAGTCAAAAGTACCAAAGGCAATAAAATACTGCCAAACGGGTCAATGTGCGGAATGGGGTTTAAAGTAATTCTTCCCTCTTCCCTGGCCGTATCATCGCCCAAACACTCCGCCATAAGTCCATGGCTAACCTCGTGAACAATAGCGGAAAAAATCAGGATTATAAATGTAATAAGAATATTCATAAATAACGATAACCATGGCTATAACGACCTGACATTATTGTTATCGTAATGGTTATTATCTATTATTATCTATAATTAGCTTCTTGACCATTATAGCAAAATGTGTTAATATTAGTAAGTTGTATCCAAAATTTTGTCAATTTTATTTAATTTTAATTAATTTTGGTCAATTAATTTATGCCCAGAATGTGTACCGTATGCGGAAAAACTTATTCCCGCACCATAAAGCGCTCTCACAGTATGCGCCCATCTATTGTCAGGCTCTTGCCGAATTTACAGTACTCCGTTGTAAACGGAAAAAGAGTAAAAGTTTGCACTCGCTGTATTCGTACCAAGACAAAAAGCAAATAACTTGAATTTTATCCCTCCCTTTTCCGCCAGTCGGCGGATTAAAGGGAGGAATTTTGTTATATGTGATATTTATTTCCAAACCAAACCGTTTTCTTTTTCCATTGGCAACAGCTCCACCCAAATTGGCCCGCGGTTAAAACTAATTTCTTGATTATTTCTGTCATAAAACCTTGTTCTCCCCTGCTCATTTTTCCAAACCCCCTCAATCACTTGCCCGTCTAAAAATACATAAGCCTTACCACCGCTTTTCAAATCTATATCCACGGACAACAACGGGTCTTTCGGTACCGGCGTAACCTTGACAACTTGCGCCACCACGGTTTTGGCGGATATTTGTTTGCCGGTATTTTCATCCAAGTGCTGCTGAAAATACTGCAAGCGGTTATAGCTGTTGTTTAGAGAATTATAAACCCAACCCACCTCATAACCAGCGCGGGAAAAATCCATGCTAATGTTTACAGCCGTGGCGCTTGCAACCGGGCTATCATCTTTAAACTTCCAAGGTTGATATTTAGCTTCTGTTTGGTACTTATAATAACTAATTAGTTCGCGTAACTTTTCCACGGAAGTAAAAATATGATGGGGCTGGGGTTTGTTATTCCGGCGCGGGAAAAAATCAAAATTATAATACTCATTGGCGTCATCCAAATTTTTATATACCCCATTTTTTAATTGGGCAATAACTTCGTTGGATCCGCCAACGTGAGCAAATAGCGCGCCCCACTCATCCGATAACTCCGCAAAATATTCACGCGCGCTTCTAACCGGGCCAATTTGCATTGGTAAATTTGATTGGAAAACAGCCAAGAACCTAGTAATTCCACCTTCGGCTAAAGCCTCGTAAACCACATCCGCGCTAGAGAGTCCCGATTGTGGCCGGGCATCGGGATGGTTTTCCACTATAACCGCAATTGGTCGGCTTGAAGATATTTTCGGGCTGGCTTTAAGGCCGTTAATGGCATCAACTAAGTCTGTCTCTGATTGCTCTTGGACAACGGTCTTTGCCTTTTCCAGGAGTGAATTTTTATAGAGCCAAAAAAACCCGGCCAAAATAACCGGTGCTAAAATACATACCACGAAAATTAAAACTCTTTTATTCATTGTTGCCCTTATACTTGTTCCTGGTCTTTACTGTCTGTTGCGACATTGGGATGTTCTAACGCTTCCGCGTGGCGGCCGTCAGTACAATGGCAAACCGACAAAAAATTATGGTATTTCATACAGCTTTGATTGTTGCAGGTACCGGGATCTTCCGATACCCCTCCGCACCCGCCGGTGCAAACATAATGAGTCATGGCTTTAATATTTAATTATAAATTATTTATTAATGCTTAAATTTTTCCATTCCCTGTCTAACAATCCCATGTGCAAAGCGTCGTAGTATTTCCCCTGATGTAAAGTTTTCTCCCGTTTTTTTCCTTCCAGCTTAAAACCTATCCGCTTATAAACCTTTATTGCGCGCGGATTATATTCATATACCTCCAATTCGATCCGGTGCAATTTTAATTTTCTAAATCCATAATCAACCATGACGCAAGCGGCATCAGTGCCATAACCTTGATTCCAAAAACTTTTATCCCCAATCATTAAGCCAAAAGTGGCGTTGTGATGAGTGTGGTTTATTTGATGCAGCCCAACACTACCAATATGTTTACCCGCCACTTCAATGGCTAAAACTAAATCTGTATCTTTATTTTTCGATACACCTCTAATCCACTTAAACTCTTCTTTTAAAGATATATGGCGAACCAGCATAAACCGGTTAAACTCAGGATCATTAAACCACTTCACAAACCGCTCGGCATCAGAAAGCCGTATTGGCCGCAATATTACCTTTTTTCCTTTTAATATCATATCCCAACTCCTCTGGAAGAAGTGTCCCATCTTCCAATTCAATTTTATGGTCTAATTAATTTTTATACCTAGTTGTTGCAAAAAATTATATACCACGCCCATTGGTAAGCCTAAATTATTGGTAAAATCCCCATCAATTTTTTGAATTAAATTAAAGCCATACCCTTGCAAATTGTACCCGCCGGCCTTGTCCAGCGGTTTTCCATGTTTGATATATTCAGCAATATCCGCCTTGGTTAATTTTTTAAAAAGGAGGCTGCTTTTTTCTACATGCGTCAAAACTTGTCCTGTCTGGGCATCCAAAACCGCCACCCCGGTCATTATGATTTGAGTTTTGCCTGAAAAACTTCTTAACATCTTTTCAGCATCTTTAATATTTTTTGGCTTACCAATTATTTTACTACCGAATAACACCATAGTATCGGCCGACACAATAATCGCTTTAGGAAATTTCTTGGCCGCGGCCTTGGCTTTTCCAACAGCTAAAAATACCACCTGTTGTTCGTGAGTTAAGTGTTTTTGCAAAATTTCTTCATATCCGGAATCAATGGCCTTAAACTTAATGCCAAATGATTTAAATATTTCCTTGCGCCTGGGCGAAACCGAGGCTAAAATAATTTGTCTCATTTAATCTTTCCTCCAAGGCTGTAAGTTGGCGCCAATGTTCATAACCAACGCAATCAGCACTAAATTTTTAATTATGTACTGCCCTTCTAAAGTAGGGGTAAACATTCCTTGCCAAGCTACTTGAGGTAAAAAAACCAGAGGCATAAAAGTGGTAACCATATGCAAAACAAATAGAATTATGGTTATTCGGTCAAATTTGGAAAATAAAAACAAAATGCCAATGAGCATTTCATACAAGCTAAAAAAGATAATAAACTGGTGAAAAGTTAAAAATGGTAAGGTTTTTTCCTGCAGTTGCATAACCAGCGGATTGGCCGGACTGACACTTAAAATTTTTAATATCCCAAACCAAAAATAAACCACAAACAAAACCGCCCTTGCGAAAAACGGATGCGCTTTTTTGGCGTAAGAAATAATTTGTTGGTCTAAAACTTGAATTTTTTGATGCATAAACTTTTTGTTTCTACTGCGAAGATTTTGCGAAGCCTGGTCGGGCTGCCGGGAATTGAACCCGGCCTACATGCACCCCATGCATGCGTACGACCGATATACTACAGCCCGATTATATTTAAATTGCTTAAGTATTATACAGAAATTATTGTTTTTTTGCCAGAAAATTGAAGAACCCCGGGAAGTTCTTCATGATTTCAGATTGCTCTTAATCACTTCAAACTTCCCGGGGGTGTCCGCTCCTCACGGAAACGGACGGGTCTGCACTGGTTCGATGCGCTTGGTTAGCGACACCTTACATCTCGGCAGAGTTATGCGCGATGTCTATGCCCCTTGTGGGGACACTTGACCCAATTGCGCTGTTGAGCCAGAGTCTGGATTATGGGCGATCGGCATATCCTTAGGAACCAACCACCCTCTTTCCAAACCGATTTTAATCAAC
This sequence comes from uncultured Candidatus Saccharibacteria bacterium, assembly GCA_964363335.1. GTDB lineage: Bacteria > Patescibacteriota > Doudnabacteria > UBA920 > UBA920 > PALSA-1336. The sequence continues at coordinate 15,551 of CAYIHW010000011.1, read as the reverse complement.
AATTTGCCCCGCTCTTGCGGGGGGAGCGATTGGAGCATCAAGGCCTCCTCTCGACTCACTTCTTAGTTCCTCCTTTCAAGTGTGTGCCCCGCTTGACCTGCGCGGTTTCCCGCGTCTCCTTAAACGCCGGTCTTGGCATCCACACCTCCCTACGCACCCATCTGATGATGGGGTTTTTCCGCCTTCCATGATAGAAAAGAAAGGTGGCGGGTTGACGGCCAAGCAAGATATTCTCTTGCCTATTTGGCCTGAGAGAGACATCTCAGACCTGGGATTAATTGGGCAATTTCCTCTTTGTAAGAGGCTTTCAAACCTCACCGGAAAGCGAGACATTTGTTGCCCAAACCCTTTGGACTAAACTTGTTAAATTCCTCTGGAAACCCAGAGATTCTTCCCAACTAAGTCGGAAAAATAATTTTTACAAGTCCGTCCGAAAAATTAAACTCAATCTAATATTATTTAAGTGTAATTTTTTAGACAAACTCTTTATTTCCCATTTTAAAACCCTAAAGTTTGTGGCTTTAGGGTTTTGGTATTTTTCTAGATTTTAATCCGTATTATCCGTGTACCAAGACCCTTTTATTTGTAACCCAAACCAAGCCCTTAGAAAGGACCGGAAAAGTAATAAAAGAGTTGTAGTGATTGCTGTTCATATTTAATGTATAGTATATTAAACTTTAAAGTTCGTCAATGGGCACTTGTCCACATATGAATCAAGCATATAGCATATAGAAGAGACTCATTTCAATATTGAAATGAGTTTTAAAATCTTGCATTCATTTCTAAACCGTGAGATAAGGCAAACTGGAAACGTTTTGCTCGGCAGCCATCTTATGGACCAGTTCGGAAAGCTCTTCTTCGCTAAAAAATTCAATGGTAATTTTTCCACCCTGGCCTTGCCGCTGGATTTTTACCTGAGTGCCCAAGCGCCCCCTAAGTTCGGTCTCCAGCGCCATTAGCTTAGGATCGGGCGCGGCCGAGTCCATTTGCCGTTTAGCTGTTAACTCTCTAACCTTGGCTTCCACCTGGCGGACGTTTAAATTCTGCTCCTGCACCATTTTGTACAGCAACAGCATTTTCTCCGGGTCTAGCAGCCCTAAAATCGCACGGGCATGGCCTTCCATAATTTTGCCTTCTATAACACCGCGCTGAATTTCCGCCGGTAAATTTAATAGCCGCACAGTGTTGGCAACCGCCGGACGGCTTTTGCCGACCTTTTTAGCCACCTGTTCCTGCGTCATATTAAAGGTTTTCATTAAACGCTCGTAGGCTTGCGCTTCTTCAATGGGGTTAAGTTCCTGGCGTTGAATATTTTCGATTAAAGCCACTTCCAGCTTAGTCTGGTCTACCATGGCTTCTTTAATAATCGCCGGAACTAAAAGCAGTCCTGCTAATTGCGAGGCGCGAAAACGCCTTTCCCCTACCACCAATTCATAACCGATTGGGGTTTTTGTTACGACCAACGGCTGAATGACTCCGTGTTCTTTAATAGAATCCGCCAACTCTTTTAAGGCAGTCGGGTCAAAAGTTTTTCTAGGTTGATAAGGGTTCGGAGCGATTTTTGCCACTTCAATTTCTTGAATTTGCGCGTCAGCATAAGACACCCTATCCGGCTCCATATTAGGGACTACTACCGCCGATGGTTCAGCAACGACCGCCTGGGGCACTGGAGGCATTGGCGGAGTAGATATTGAAGAACTTCCTAAGGTTTGAATGGTGATATTTGGCTGTGGGTTTATTTCATCCATCATTTTAACTCTTTATAGTCTTTACTACTTTAAAAACTGTTTTACATTTTTGGAAAGTCTAAATGGTGCCGGTGGTGGGAGTTGAACCCACAATCCCTTGCGGGCGATTGATTTTGAGTCAATTGCGTATGCCAGTTCCGCCACACCGGCTAGAAAAAGCTAAAAATATTGTAGCAAATATGCGCTAATGGGTAAAGAGCATGGTGGTCAACCAAGTTATTACCACCCAACCAGCGAAAGCACCCACCAGCCACCCGGCTAAAATATCGCTGATATGATGGTAGCCCAGCATTACCCTAGCAACGCCGTTTAATATGGCAATTGGAAATAAAATAAAGCCGAAAAGCGGATAAAACCAAAACAATGATAACGTAATCGCTGCAAAGCTGGCCGCGTGATCAGAGGGAAAAGAATTATTCCGGGATGTGGTGCCCGAAAAAAGCCACAAGGAATTTGGCGGAATAAAATTCAATTTCTGGTACGGGCGTTGTTTTTTATAAAATAAAAAGATTAGCGGACTTATAACTAACCTGGCTAAAACAAATGCGGCAGCAACTAAAAATAGCTCCTGAAATTTTCTATCAACAACTAAAAAAATACCAGCTACATAAACTAAGATTATAGAATAAAGTCCAAAGAAAACCAAAAACCAGCGAAAAAGGGAATGGTTTTCTAGTTTTTTCTGCCAGGCTAAATAATTTTGGTCGGTTATCATTTTCGTATAAAATACACTGCTAATATTACCACTGCTAACGCCAACCGGTACCAGACAAAGATTTTAAACCCGTGGTTGGACAAATAGCGCAATAAAAATTTTATGGACAAAAATCCAAAAATCGCGGCCGACACAAATCCCACTACTAACTCCAGCGTGGTTACACCGGTGTGAAAATTTTTAATGTTCGCGAGTCCGGCGCCAAAAATTATGGGCATAGACATTAAAAAAGAAAACCTTGCCGCATCTTCGCGCTTAAAGCCTAAAAACATCCCCGAAGCCATTGTTGAGCCGCTACGGGAAACGCCGGGAATAATTGCCAAGGCTTGCGATAAGCCCACCCAAATGGCATCGGTCCACTTTATTCGGTCTAAATTTTTCTCTTTAGCTCCTACCCAATCCACCCACCAAATTATTAAACCAAACACCGACAAGGTTCCGGCTATCAGTAATGGATCTCTAAAAACTGTTTCCGCCTTGCTTTCCAAAAGCTTGCCGATAAGCGCACCGGGGACGGAAGCAAGAATTAACAGCCAAGAAAGTTTTTGGTAAATATTATTTTGTAAGTCGCGGGAGGACTTAAACAGGCTATGCCAAAACCCTTTAATTATTAGCCATACATCATTTCGGAAATACACTACCACGGCAAGTAACGTGCCCCAATGCAAGGCCACGTCAAAACCCAAACCCGGATCACGCCATTTAAAAAACCATGGGGCTAAAATTAAATGTGCCGATGAAGAAATCGGTAAAAATTCCCCCAACCCCTGAACCATGCCTAAAACCGCCGATTGTATAATAGTCATCATGTCCCCTACACTCATTCCAATACTTGGTAGTATTGGAATTTATGTCATGTTTAATAATTTATTTAAATCTCGAGTTAATTTAGTTTTGGTCGATGATTGTTTAAGCACATTCCGCAGTTTTTCTTTTTCCCTAGAATTTGCGGATTTTACAATTTCCTTCAGTAATAGCTCTGGCCAAAAATACATTGGATACTTTCGCTTTAACTGAACCCAAGGCGAGTGCCGGTCTTCCACTTTAACGGTTGTACGTGTTCGATATAAAATCTTTTTAAAATCTTCCCCATACGTTTCAAACCAAGTTTGCATTTTGGCAATCGTCCCAAAACTTACTTTTAACGATTTCTTAATTTGTTCGTAAGTATAACCGTCTTCCAATAAGTCCACAATCTGCAAACGACGGGCAATCATTAACACTTCAGCATCGGACAATAAGTCCTTTATAAAATGCGCTGCTTCAACAGAATTTTTCACACTGGCAATGGCCTTAACAAATCTTATTAAAAGATCTTCTTGCTGCCGACTGGATAATTTTTTTTGATTTGTATATTTACCCATAAATTTTAGTACATACATTCCAATACTACCAAGTATTGGAATGTATGTAGAATTAACAACCATTAGTCAATAGCGGGAACGGGAAATTTGAGGGAAAATTCTTTAACTTTTTGGCTTACTTGTTTTAATTTATTTTCATCGGTGCGGTTCATTAGCGCAGAGTCCATTAAGTCCGCTACGGTTTGCATGTCTTTTTCCTTACAGCCACGGGTGGTTAAGGCTGGCGTACCAACGCGGATACCGGAAGGATCCATTGGCTTGCGCGGGTCAAACGGTATCATATTTTTGTTTATACTAATTCCAACATGTTCCAAACACTTCTCTCCTTCTTTACCGGCAATTTGTTTGCTGCCGAATAAATCTATTAACATTAAGTGGTTGTCGGTGCCGCCGGAAACAATGCGATAACCTTTAGCCTGTAAAGCCCCAGCCAACGCGCGGGCATTTTTAATAATTTGCGCCGAATATTCTTGAAATTCTGGGCGCAAAGCTTCGCCATAAGCCACGGCCTTGGCCGCGTTAATATGGTCATGCGGACCGCCTTGCACACCGGGAAACACCGCTTTGTCTATGGCGGAGGCAAATTTTTCTTTGCACATAATCATGGCTCCCCGTGGTCCGCGCAAAGTTTTATGGGTGGTAGTTGAAACAACGTCAAAATACGGCACCGGGTTTTCCAGCTGCTTGCCTGCAATTAAACCGGCCACATGAGCAATGTCTGCAAAAGTAAACGCACCAATTTTGTCGGCAATGGCTTTAAATCTTTTCCAGTCAAAATCTCGGCTGTAAGCGCTAAACCCGGCCAAAATCATTTTTGGTTTTTCGCGAAGCGCGATTTCTTCCACTTTATCCATATCTATAACCTCGGTTTCTTTTTCCGCGAAGTATGGAATGATAGTATAAAGTTTTCCGCTAAAATTTAACGGGTGACCGTGGGACAAATGCCCACCCTGGTCCAAGGAAAAACCCAAAACCTTATCTCCTGGATTAAGCAGACCCATATACACGGCTAAGTTAGCCGGACTGCCGGAGAGCGGTTGAACGTTAACGTGTTCCGCGTCAAATAACTGTTTGGCGCGTTCAATGGCCAAAGTTTCCACTTGGTCAATTATTTCATTACCCCCGTAATATCTTTTCCCCGGGTAGCCTTCAGAATATTTATTGGTCAGTGTACTGCCCATGGCTTCCAGCACTGCTCGAGACACATAATTTTCGCTGGCTATAAGCTCAATCCCCTCTTTTTGTCGTTGTTCTTCCCGCTTGATAATTTCGTAAACTGCTAAGTCCTCGGCTTGTAAATTTGGATAGTTCATTGCGTCTCCCGTCATCCCGGACTATAGATCCGGGATCCAGATAATAGTAAATATGGATCCTGAAACAAGTTCAGGATGACACTATAGAATCAAAATTTGATATTGAATTTGCAGTTTAGACTTTTGCATATATAAAAAGTTCGTTAAGTTTTTCTACAAGTGGCCAATTGGGAAAACTCACCTTATTGGTAATTACCATGGAGCCCGGTTTTAATTCTTTTTGCAATTTTGCTTGTAGCTCCGGCATTAATTCCTTAGGCAAATAAATATATATAACATCGGCGGATGAAACGTTAGTTTTAAAAATGTTTTCTTTTTGGAAATTTATATTTTTTAAAAACATTGTTCTTATTTTAGATACCAGCAATCTTAAACTGTTATTATCAATCCCCGTAACCCGCAAGTTAGGAAAAACCCCGGCAATTTGTGAAGCAAAATTTCCGCGAGCCGAGCCCAAATCGTAAAAGTTGCCGCTTTCCAAATGTCGTTGTTTTATTATACCAACTACTTGTTTTATAGTCTCCCTGTTAGTGCTAAAATCCAGCCCGCCAAACGAACTGTCTGCTAAAAATACAAAAATACCAAAAATTATCAAAAATAAAAAAAATACTGCTATTAAGGCTAAAGTCATCTTTATTCTATTATTTAAAATTGTGGTCGATTACAGGAGAATCTCTTAAATGTACATATAAAGCAAACTATAAACCGCGGCTAATATAAATAATACCACAAAGCTTCCGGTGAGGCTAAACAGCAGGGCGCCGATTAAACAGGCGGAGAGTTTGCCAATAGCCAGACTTTGCTCAAAAAATACGGCGTAGGGCACAATATGCGTGGCTTCAGCGCGAATATAGGTAAGGGTGGACAGTGGGATGAATAATGTTTCTTTGGCTCCTTTGGAAAAAGCGTCAGACGCAAACGCCGTAACAAAATTGCCGGCAAAAATCCGGCCCAGCCAAAAAACGGAAGAAAAAAACGCCCCAATTTTTATTAATACTCTTTTGGTGTACTGGTCGGAAATTTTTCCCAAAAAAAGAGCGATTATGGCCGCCACAAAGCTGGAAGCCGCGGAAAGCAGGCCGGTATCTTTATAATCTTTAACTACTAGATAAATAAATATCGGCCAAATCGTCAATACTAACAATTCTTCTCCAAAACCCATATACCCTAAAAACTTTTTCGGGTAATCACGGTACATTTTTAAAGTATCTTTAAACGCGTATACCTTAGGGATAAAAATTTCCTTGGCTAAAAGCAAGGGTACAATGCTGGCGCAATAAATTACCGCTGCCAATAAAAATGCGGCGGCAATGCCAAAGTATTGCGACAAAATTCCGCCAACCAATGGCCCGCCGATTTGGGCTATGCTGTTAATCGCGTATGCCATGCCGAATTCCCTGCCCACCTGCTGATTTTGCGAATACCGGGCAATAACTGAATGGAAACCCGGCCAATAAAAAGATTTTTGCAGGCCAAAAACAATTGCCGCCAAAAAAGCGGCGCTGGGGTAGGATGTTGAAGCCAGCAGAGCCAGCCAGAAAAAAATCTGGAACGGCACAGACAAAGCAATGCAATGCCTATACCCGTATATGCTGGCAAACTTCCCGCCTATTGGAATAAACACAATATACACCGCATAGACCACAGCCATAAACATTAAAATTTTTGGCACACTAAAATGCAAAACCGTGTATAAAAAAATCGGCTCAAATAAGGTAATTATGGAAAGCGCGAAGTTGGAAATAGCCGAAGAAGCATAAAGCTGGCCCATTTCTCGACGGACGCTTTTAGAAAAATAATGAGGCAGATGGAAGTTTAGAAACAAGGAATTAGGAATTAGGAATTAGGAATTTAATCTGTTTTTTACTGATCGAGCCTTCACGTAAAACTTCGGTTTTATTTCCATCTATTTTTACTATTGTGGAAGGCTTTCTTTTTGGCAGTTGTCCCGCGTTGATAATTATATCCGGTTTAAATTTTGCTTTACTAAACTGCTTAAGTAAATCTTTTGCCGAGTAACACTCCGGTTTGCCGCTAGTGTTGGCGCTGGTGGTGGTAATTGGGGTTTTTAAATACTTTGCCAAATCTAAAGCGATATTATTCTTTGGCATCCGCACACCTAACTCCCCTGTTCCTGCTGATAGCATTTGTATTGCTTTTTTCCTTAATACTTGATACTGAATACTTAACACTAAAGTTATTGCTCCGGGTAAAAACTTTTTTGCTAATTTTTCAGCGGTTTTATTCCAGCTCACAATTTTTTTTACCGCAAAAAGTGACGGCGGAATTATAGATACCGGCTTGTTAAAACTTCTACCCTTAACCTTATAAAGTTTTTTTATTGCCGGGGCATTCTCAACATCAACAGCCAACCCATAACAGGTATCTGTCGGGTACGCCAAAACCTTACCTTGCTTTAAAGCCGCCACGCAAGCATAAATAATTTTTTTATGGCGTTTTTTTGTATAATCAATAATTACCATAACACGGATCCACAGATATTACACGGATAAACGGATGGCTACCGATCTTGATATCCGTAGACATCAGCAGATCCGAATTCAATCCGTAAATCCGTGTTAAATTTTATATTACCAAGTTCATTAGTTTATTAGGCACAAAAACTACGCGCTTAATACTCTCGCCAACTAAAGCCTGCTTTACCACTTCCGCGAGCATCACCTGAGCCTGCACCGCTTCTTGCGTACTGCCGGCCGGTACAGTCAGTTTACCTTTAACTTTCCCGTTTATCTGAAAAACAATTTCCACGGTTGAACTTATTGTTAAAGCCGGATCAAAGGCGGGCCATGCGGCTAGCTGTAAAGATTTAACTTTCCTCTGCCGGCTGGCGGACGACTTTCCGACTATCTGATATAACTCTTCAGTTATATGCGGAGCAAATGGATAAAGTAAACTTAAAAATGTTACTATCGACTCCAGCGTAATAAATTCGTCTTTAATTTCATTATGGAATTCCATAAACGACGAAATGGCGGTATTGAACCGGAAATTTTCTATGTCTTCCGTGATTTTCTTTATTAACTTATGTAATGCTCTTTTTACTTTATCCGAATCTTGTATAGCTGGCTTCTGACTCTCCGATTCTCTTCCGCCAGCTGGCGGACGATTCTTCTGATGCGGCGCTTCCGCGATTTCATTGACCCAAATCCAAACCCTGTCTAAGAACCGTTTTACCCCAACCACACCCTTATCATTCCAAGAAACGGTGGCTTCGTGCGGGCCTAAAAATAACTCGTACATTCTTAAAGTGTCCGCGCCGTGGCTTTTTACCACGTCATCCGGGTTAACTACATTTCCCCGGCTCTTGGACATTTTCTCCCCGTCCGGTCCTAAAATAATCCCGTGCGGATGGCGTTTTTTGTACGGCTCCGGTACAGTAACCAGCCCAATGTCGTACAAAAATAAATTCCAAAACCGGCTATACAGCAAATGCAAAGTGGTATGTTCCATCCCGCCGAAATACACATCCACCGGCTGCCAATACTTTAACTTCTTTAAATCGGCAAATTTGGTTTTATTTTTTGGGTCGGCGTATCTAAGCCAATACCAAGAACTGCCTGCCCATTGCGGCATTGTATTGGTTTCGCGCCAGGCTATTTTTTTGCACTTGGGACATTTCGTTTTTAGCCATTTTTTTATTTCGGCCAATGGCGACTCTCCGGTTCCGGTCGGTTCGTATTTTTTTACATTCGGCAATTTTACCGGCAAATCTTTTTCTGCTACCTCCACAATTCCGCAGTCTTCGCAATGAATTAACGGAATCGGCTCGCCCCAATACCGCTGCCGGGAAAATACCCAATCGCGCAATTTATACTGCACGGTTAATTTGCCAAACTCCTCACCCATTTTTACAATTGCTTCTTGGGTTTTAAGTCCGTTAAATTTGTCGGAGTTTATGACTACGCCGTAATCAACATTGGCTTTTTCAATTTTCGCGTTCGGAGATTCCACCACTTTTACAATTGGCAAATTATACCGCGTGGCAAATTCAAAATCCCGCGCGTCGTGCGCCGGCACCGCCATAATTGCCCCAGTACCGTAATGCCCCAGCACATAGTCTGCCACCCACACCGGGATTTCTTCTTTGGTGGCCGGGTTAATGGCTTTTATTCCTTTTAATTCCACTCCGGTTTTTTCTTTGCCCTCGGCCGTCCGTTCCATTTCGGCTTTCTCCTTAGCCTTGTCGATGTATTTTTGCACCTCTCCTATATTCTTGATGCTAGATGCTAAATTCTGGATTACGGGGTGCTCTGGCGCCACTACCATATAAGTCGCGCCGAAAATAGTGTCCGGCCGGGTGGTAAATACTTTTATTGCCGGCGCTAAAGTCTGTAAAATTATTGGCTCAACCTTGTTGGTGTAATGTGGCTGTTTTCCGGCCTGTTCGATTAAAACCCCCGCTAATTCTTGAGATAAAATTTTTCCCTGTTCAATCCGCACCGCATAATCGGTAGGATCGCTTAAGATTTTAATTAAAGATGCTTGACTTCTAATCTTTTTATAATCAAACTCCCAATTAAAGGTATTATGGAACGGTCTGGGTTTATCTCTAAAATTTGCCGTTGAAAATCCTCCAGCCAAAACCAACCCTGCTATTTTAATCGGTAGTTTTTCCAAAACTTTCATGGCTACTGCCGCGCCCAGGCTATGCCCAAATAGAATAGTGTTTTCATCAAAATGACAATTTTGCAAAACAAAATTTACCTGTTCCTCTTCGGTCGGTTTTTGAGGATGCGGCAAATCCGGCGCTTGATATTTTAAGCCTTTTTTGTCTAACTCTGTTTTTAACCAAGGAAAAAATATACCGTTGGAGCTACCATCAAACCCGTGCAGTAATACATAATTCTTAATTCCTGATTCTTGATTCTTAACATCAAACTCAATTTCCGCGCCAGTACTTTTCCCAATCCAATTCTCTTGCTGAAGTTTTATCGCTTCCGGCCACTCGGGCAAATTTTTCAACCCCTCCAATAATTTTTCCGCGTAAGCGGTTATGCGCAAATACCATTGGCGTAATTCTTTTTTCTCTACGCTTGTACCGCATCGTTCGCATTTGCCGTCAATGACCTCTTCGTTGGCAAGTCCGGTTTTATCTTTCGGGCACCAATTTATTAAACCGGTGGATTCATAGGCCAAGCCTTTTTTGTAAAATTGCAAAAATAACCACTGCGTCCATTTATAATATTCCGGGTCAGTGGTATTTATTTCCCGGTTCCAATCAAAACTCAAACCCCAACTTTGAATTTGCCTTTTGGCATTTTTAATGTTGGAGACCGTGGTAATAGAAGGATGCACGCCCATTTTTATGGCATAGTTTTCCGCCGGTAATCCAAAAGCGTCCCAACCCATTGGAAAAAGCGTTTCAAAACCTTTCATCCGATTATACCGACTGTAAACATCTCCCGCCACATACGGCCGCAAATGACCCATATGCAAACCCGCACCGGAAGGATATGGAAATTCTACCAGCACGTATTTTTTCGGCTTTTTACCAGTTTCTTTCTTGTCCGTTGAAGCTTTAGCGAAGTCGGAGGCGGAAAAAATTTTGTTCTTTGCCCAATACTTCTGCCACTTTGCTTCTGTCTTTTTGTGATCGTATTTTGTCATATTTTTTCATTTGTAATTTTCACGGCCGTGAAAATTACAAATGGCCTTATTTAGATATTAAATAGCTTTTTAGCATTTGCGGTAGTAATTTCTTCAATTTCCTGCACGGGTAATTTCTTAATTTCAGCGACCTTCTCTGCCACGTGTTTTACAAAAACAGGCTCGTTTCTTTTTCCCCGCATTGGCACCGGGGACAAATATGGGCAATCGGTTTCCAGCAGAATTTTTTCCAGCGGGGCCATTTGAACCAATTTTTCCATATTGCCGGTTTTATCAAAAGTAATTATCCCGTTAAATGAGACATACGCGCCAAGTTCCAAAAACTTTTGTAAATACTCCGGAGTGTGGGTGTAACTATGCACTTCAAACCGCATTTCACTGACTTTTTCTTCCATAAAAACCCTAAGCATATCTTTATACAACTCATCTCTCCCCTTTTCCGGCCGGCTGTGAACCACTAAAACTTTGTTATGTTCTTTGGCAAAACGAATTTGTTTACGGAACGCGGCAATTTGTTTTTGCTTAACTTCCTCATGCAAACTTTTATCTTCCGGCAAACGATAATAATCCAACCCGCACTCCCCAACCCCCACCACTTTTGGATTTTTTACCAGTTCGGAATATAAATTAATATCAAAGTCTTCTTCCCGGCTTTTAAAATGAGTTTCTTCTTCGTCCACAAACTGGGAATGGGTATGCTCCGGGTGCAGGCCAATGACCGCATACACGCCCTGCTCAAATTGATTTGCCAGTTCCACCGCCTGCCGGGAAGTATCTATTTGGCTTCCCACATTAATTACCCAAGTGCCATTATCCAAAGCCCGCTGCAAAGTTTCCTTTGCATCATCTTTAAAACTGTTAAAATTTACATGGGCGTGGGTATCGATTAACATAATTTGTTTTCTATTTAACTCGCTCAAGATCCGCAATAACATCATCCAAAGTAAAAGTTTTATTAGTTGAATCTGTTGGGTGAAAATTAACTTCTCCTTTTTCCAAGACAGGGCCAGTTATTTGGGTAACCTTTTCCGTATCCACATAATCACCTTTTTTTTGGAAAACCCTTTCATAAGCATAATTCTTATCTGTTGAAACAATACCTAAATTTTCTTCGCTATAAAATTTTCTCCACCTCTCTTGTTCTGCTTTTTTTGCAATAGCCTGAGGAGACTGTAAGCCTTGTCTTATTTCAATTTTTTCAAGTTCCTCCAAATTATCATTCGTAATTTCCCACTCTAAATCACCATTGATCCTATTAGCTTCATTCTGAATTACAAAAACAGTGACTGTTTCAAGTGGTCTTAAATATCCTTTCCCTCGCCTTGAAATATTTACATCGCTGTTAACAACACCCGTCTGATCCGAATAAATTATAAAACTAACTGCTCGAATCCCAACTAATCCAAATTCCGCTGATTTTTCAAACAAATAATAATTCCTATAAAGCGTAGATTTATCTAACTCTGCATTTAAATTATGTATAACGGTATCTACTTTGATATCTCCCGGACTTCCCCCCGTTACGATAAACTCAGGTCCAATACTTACATCTTCGCCATTTCTCACAGCACTTTGAATTCTTTCCAAAATATCTTTTGAAAAGATAATAAAATCTTTTGGGTGTTCATATTCAAATCTTGGATGTTCAATACTCATTGTCTTTATATCCTCGGAAATAATCTTGGAATATTTTCTAAAGTTAAATCTTTTAACGCGACAAGGATTTGCTCTGCTGTGTTGGGTAAAAATGGTTTTAAACTTTGGGCAATGCTTTCTAACTCGCCTAGCAAAAATTCAATATCTTTTTTTGCCGCCCCAGCATCTACTTTAATTTTTTTGAACGGCTCTTCTTTTTGAATAAACTGGTCGCAAGTTTGAATTTTTTTCCAAATTTCATCCGCGGCTTTAGCTAATTCGTAATTATTCAAAAGCTGATTTAAATTATTTCCGTTCGACCTCATCTGTCCGCCGGAGGCGGACCTCTTCTCCTCGCCAGGAGAAGAGGGAACAAAAGACACGGGAGTGAGGGATGCATTGACTGCCATTTTCAAAATGCGCGATGTTAGATTGCCAATGCCATTAGCAAGGCCGGCGTTATAGGTTTCCACAAAATGCTCCCAAGTGTAGTCGCCGTCTTCAAAGGTAGGAATTTCGCGCAATAAATAATACCGCAAGGCATCGGTCGCTTGTTCTTTAGTTAAACCTAAACTTTCCAATTTGGCTAAAATTTCATACGGGTCAGCCGCATTACCCAAAGACTTGGACATTTTCTGTCCGCCGCTGGTAATAAAGCCATGGATAATTATTTGCTTGGAGTTTGGCAAGCCCGCGGACATAAGCATGGCCTGCCACATAGCAGATTGCTGGCGCAGGTTATCTTTTCCCGCAATTTGAATGGCGTTCGGTTTTTTTTGGGTTCCCCAAAAATCGGAGAATCGGAGAATCGGAGAATCAGAAAGACCATCATCACTCCGACTTCCGACTTCCGACTTCCGACTTTCCTCCCCCCAGCCAAGCGTGGAAATATAATTTATTAACGCGTCAAACCACACGTACATAACGTGGTTTTCGTCCCCGGGAACCGGTATACCCCAAGACATTTTTTCTTTAAGCCGCGAAACGCTAAAATCTTCCAGCCCATTTTTTACAAATTCTTTAATTTCGTTAAAACGAAAGCCCGGCACTACAAAGTCCGGTTGCTTTTGGTACAAATCCAACAACGGCTGTTGGTATTTTGACCAGCGAAAAAAATAGTTTTCTTCTTCACGAATTTCCAACTCCAAATTCGGGTGAATGGGACACTTATCGTCAATTAATTCACTTTCAGTTTTTCCCAATTCGCATCCCACGCAATATTTGGTTTTATAATTTTTTTTGTATATATCGCAGTTTTTTTCACAAATCCGCCAAAATTCCTGTGCCGCGGCAATATGATTGACATTAGTAGTCCTGATAAAATGAATTTCCGGCAAAATTCCCAAGGCCGGCATAAGTTTTTTAAATTTATCCGCGTATCGGTCCACATAAACTTGCACGTCCTGTTTATTTTCTTGCGCTTTCTGGTATATTTTCTGCCCGTGCTCGTCGGTACCGGTATTGAAAAAGATTTCTTGATTTAAAACGTCCCGGTGATACCGCGCTATGCAATCGGCCTGCACCATTTCTAAAGCAAACCCCAAGTGAGGGTCTGAGTTAACATAGGGCAAAGTGGTGGTGATGTAAAATTTATTTGAATTCAGCATTGGCCAATAATCCTTACTGTTTAAATCTATTTGAGGGGGAATCTTTTACTGATTCTAGATTCCGGCTCGAGGGCCGGAATGACACACTTAAACTAATAAAAAAGGCTATTTAAGCCCTATTATTATAGCGATTTATTGAGTTTTTAACAAATTTACGGCTCCGCAATGGTTTTTGACGACCAAAACTCATTTACCACCACGGTAAAGGCGCTAACTAACGGTACGGCAATCAGTAAACCAACCACTCCGGCTAATTTAAACCCAACCAGCAAGGCCACCAAAACCACCAGCGGCGAAGTGCCCACGGTTTTTTCCATAATTTTTGGCACTAAAACATAACCTTCAATTTTTTGAATCAATAAATACAAAATCGCCACAGCAATAGCCAATGGCGGACTCTGAATAAAGGCAAACAAGACTCCCGGGACAGCGGACAAAAACGGTCCAATGTACGGCACCACTTCCAGCAGGCCGGCTAACAGGGCTAAAAATAAAGCGTATTTAATTCCTAAAATAGAAAGGCCGATCCATGTAAACAAAAAAATAGCAACGCTAAGTATAACCTGCCCCAAAATCCACAAACCCATTTTCTTTTGAATTTTTTCCAAAAGCCCCATAGTAAATTCATGATGTTTGTCGGGCAAAAGCGCGGAAATAAACTGCTTCATCCCCTTTTCTTCCGCGACCAAATAAAAAGAGATTACCAAAACGGAAATAAAAGCCAACAAACCGCTAAATATCCCGAAAGTCTGAACAACAAAAGAAGCGCCGCCGGAACCGGCAAACAAATTTTTGGCATATTCGGATAAATTTAAATTGGCAAAAACAGTACTGCCGAAACGTTCCTGCAAGGCCATGGAATACGCCGGCACGTTGTCGCGGAATACGGTGAACTGTTCAATGGCCGGTGGAATTAACAAATAAATTACCGCCCCGGCCATACCTAACACCAAGACATACACGGTTAACACGCTGACAAACCGCGGCACGCGCTTCTCGTTAAAGTAACCCACCAGTGGATCTAGCGCCGAAGCCAAAATTAGCGATAGTAATAAAATTAAAATAATATCGCGAACCACCCACAAAAATGCCAACAGCAATCCGGCAAGAATAATTTTAAGAATAATTTTAGTGGAATTTTCTAACTCATTGTACTTCATTTGTTTTTCGATCCGAATACAACGAATTGAATCCGAATGCTCCTAATTTACTAAAATAATCCAAGCGCTTAAGCGGTTGGATTATTTTTGGCTCTGTCTTTCAAACGCCCTTTTAAAATATCTATGGCATTGTCACAGTAAGCGATAACCTGCTCCAGTAAAAATTCAGTTACGCCTTCGCTTTTAATATCGCGGATGAGAATGGTTTTGATGGTATTATCCAAAGCAGACTGTTCAATAATACCAACCAATTCTTCCACAGTAATTGTTTGGTCCATGTTATTCGGGTCTCCTTGCTTTGAGTTCTTCTCTCATTATTTCAAAAGCTCCCAAAGTCCGTTCCAATTGTTCCGGGGACTGGTAACCTTGTTCTAACTGTCT